>NVUS02000246.1 GCA_002402005.2 OCS116 cluster bacterium
AGGATAGATAAAATGGATACCCACACACTAGAAACACAAGCATCAAGCGGCACCGCAATCGTAGATATTGCCAAACAAGCAACCGCCGCCCAAATCGTTACAATAACAACCGAACACCTAAACGATACCGGCCTACCCAGCGAAATCCCACTACTCTACAAACCAAGCTTAGAGCAGCTCACCCCAATTGCCGACGTGCTAAATCACTACCGCAAAACCCCAAAGCATCGCACAGGTGTGGCAAACGTAAACAACCTAGAAAGCTTCATAAGCCTAACAACCCGTCATAAAGATGCCGACAGCGTTATTTTTGCCGATTCAAACATGCCAGCCCCATTTTTAATGGCGGTAATCGATTACCACACCACAGAGCGCAAAGCCAACAACCTAGCGCATAAAATTCTCTACAAATTCCCCATCACCAAAGAATATAATGCGTGGCTAAATATGGATAGCGAACCCATGAGCCAAGAAGAATTCGCCGAATTTCTAGAAATCCGCGTGCCAGAATTGGCATCAGCCACCCAAGAAGAAATCGAGCTATACAGCAAGTATTTTAACAACCAACGCTTTGCCGAACCAACCGAGCTACTCCAACTCGCCAAACAGCTAGACATAAACGTCAGCAATAAAGTCACCAACGGTCAAAACCTAGCCACCGGCGAAAAAACCATAATATTCACCGAAGAGCAAACCAACACAAAAGGCCAAGCGCTAGACGTGCCAAGCCTGTTCATGGTTTCAGTCCCCGCCTTTGTAGATGGTGCATATATCCGCATCCCAACCCGCCTACGCTTCAAAGTCCGTGGCGGCACAATTAAATGGACATACCTTATGTTCCGGCCGGAGGATTTCTTAAAAGAACAAGTCAAAAAAGACCTAGCCCTAGCCGCCACATCAACCGGCCTACCAACCTTCGAAGGTAACCCAGAAAGATAACTAATTTAGTCGCAGGGTTGCCGCATCTGCCCGTTATTAACCGACTAAATACCGAGGGGCGCAAGCCTTCTTGCACCCCTCACCCAATCCAATCAGAAAGCACACAAATGCATAAATACACCCAGCAAGAATTCGATAATTTACCCATAGAAAGAGGCTTTAAAATTTGCCCACCCGGCGATTATACAGCCTTAAAAACCTTTGCCGAGGGGTGCAGCTTTGCCGAGAGGTGCAGCTTTGCCGAGTGGTGCAGCTTTGCCGAGGGGTGCAGCTTTGCCGAGGGGTGCAGCTTTGCCGAGAGGTGCAGCTTTGCCGAGTGGTGCAGCTTTGCCGAGAGGTGCAGCTTTGAAAATAATCACAAAGCCAAAACCAACAACCCCTTTTTTGCCACCGACTGCATCGGCTCAGAAAACCGCAAAACATACTTTTTCAACTTCGAACAAGGCATTTACATCCGTGCCGGTTGCTTCTTTGGCTCGGAGCATGATTTTATAGCAAAATTAAACGCCGATAACGATCAAGCAAAAACCGTCATTTACACAATGGCACTGGCATTAGCAAAGCTCCAATTCTCCTACACCGAAAGCCAATAACATGCCCACCTATGCATACTCAATACACGGCGAAAACTACACCGAGGATTTAAACCAAATCCATCAAGAGCTTTTCGATGCCGGTTATAATCACGGCAACCCCGTCACCATATCACGCGGCATAATGCTAAATTGCACCCACGCCGATTTTATAACAAATGACGAGATCACCCGCCTATTCGAGCAAATCTCAGAAAATGCGGAAAACTTCGCCGGCGAGTACGCCGATGATTACGCATTCGATTTAGAACCAGAACAAATCGACCATTTCCGCAAACTAATCCTAACCTTCATTCAACAAAATTACGATGAGCCCACATTCTGGCAAGTCGATAAACCCCAAGAATTCCACATCAAAGCCGATTTCAGCACAATCCACCCCGAAATTTTCGAGGCCATATTATGAACCTTCAGACAGAAATCAAACCCCGCCGCCCCATACTCCGCTATCATGGCGGCAAATGGCGCTTAGCACCGTGGATTATTAACCACTTCCCCGAGCATACCCGCTATGTAGAGCCATTTTGCGGTGCAGCAAGCGTATTGCTAAAAAAACCACGCTCATATGCCGAGGTCATCAACGATCTAAACGATCAAGTTGTAAACCTATTCAAAGTCTTGCAAGACCCAGATTTATCATATTCACTTATAAACCGCATCCAAATGACACCATATGCACGGCTATCATTCGATGACGCAAAGGCATACAGCCAAAGACCTGTAAAAAATGCGTTGAATTTTCTAATCCGCTCACACATGGGCTATAACACGGCGGCAAAAAATACCGGCTTTAGATCCAACACAAGCCGAAAATGCTCAATACCGGCACACAATTGGGCAGATATGGACTATGTGCTAGAAGCAACAATAAGCCGCCTAAAAGGCGTGGTTATAGAAAAAGCACCGGCAGAATTTGTAATGAAGAAACACGATTGCGAAAACACATTGCATTTCGTCGACCCGCCATACTTACCCAGCACCAGAACCCCAACCAGCCAATATGTAAACGACATGACAGAAGATCAGCATTATGGCCTCTTACAAGCATTACTGGAGTTAAAAGGCATGGTTATCTTATGCGGCTACCAATCAGAAATGTATGACAGTTTATTAGTAAATCGAAACGGCTGGCATCGCATAGAAAAACAAACCTACACCGCCAACAAAAAGAAACGCATCGAATGCCTTTGGCTCAACCCACACTGTCAACAAAGATTAAAAGCACAACAATAACCCATGGTCAAATAGCCGCGAAAATCAACTAATTTGCGAAGCCATTCTGTGCAACAAAAGAAACATCAGGTAAAACAATGAAATTCAATTCAAAATACAAAGGTCACTGCACATGCGGCTTAACACAAATCTTAAATTTTTGCGATAAGTGCCAACTACAAGAATGGGAAGCCTCCCAATCATACGCATTAAGGCGCTTGTCAAATGCCTTTGCCATAGAAATGAAGCACAAGCTTCTAAAAAAAATGCGTCGAGGCCGTGGCGGCTGGGATAATGCCGAATGCTTCACGTTAGAGCAAATCAAACAGCAGATCATCGAACATATCGAAAAAGGCGACTTTGTAGACGTCGCAAACCTAGCCGCATTCGCATGGAATCGCGACACTCATTCCAACCAACAATTCAACATCGGCGATCAAGTACGCGCAACAGATTCCAATGATCGTAGTATAGATACTGTTTTCACCATCACCAGTATATCAACAAACGCCGCCCCCTATCACATTCGCAGCGTATCAGGCCTAGTTGGTGGCGATTTTAAAGCCTCATCCCTAAAGCTAATTAAAAAAGCAACACAATAACCCATGCCCAAAAAACAGGTCACCTTAAATCGGATAGATAAAGACTTGGCGATAATCGCCGAGGGCATAACTCTGCACCCAGATTTAGACCTGTGGCCGTATTTCGATCTGTTAGAAGCCGAGCGCCAAAAGCATCTCAACCGGCCGGATAGATTAAAAGAGGCGCTAAACCGCGTCAAATAACCCAGCATCAAACTCAAGCGCCATCCCAGCCAACAGCTTAGCCCTAAATTCAATGCTGCCCCGCTCACCATATCGCGGCCTATCCTTCGGGTCACTATGTCCCATCAGCATATCACGCATCTCATCATCAATGCCCGCCTCAATCATCCTATCTTTAAAGCTATGCCGAAAGCTATAAACCGAGTGTTTGGCCGATTCCATCAACTCCTTATCACGCAAATACTTGTTTGCAGCGGCAGAATATCTATCCGCCTCACCAAAATACTGCCCAATGCCCTGCTTTTTAATCAAAGCAAATGCGGCCAGTGACACCCCAAGCAACGGAATTTTCCGCACGCTCGATTCGCTTTTTGTCTCAAACCCATCAGCATCCGCCGTCACCACCCGCCCCTCAACCGAAACATATGGCACATCACAATCAATAAAAATATTATCCGGCAATATATTGCAAATTTCAATTGGGCGCATACCCGTCTCAACCATCGCCAATGTTATCATCCGAGCCGGCAAATTAAGCCCCGCAAGCGCTTTAGGCGCTTTCAGCAACCCACCAATCCATTCAACACTAAAGGGTGGCCTAGGCGTATAACGATCACCCGCAAATTTCAAATCACTAAACGGGTTGGTCAACCTATAAAAGCCAAAATGTTTATGGTAACGCTTATAAATCGTCAACATAGTGCCAATTTCACGGTTCGCCGCCCCAACCGATAGGCATTTGCCTTTCAAATCCATCACCCGCCGCCTAAAATGCTCCTGATATTTAAGCGTATCATCGCGGCTAATCTGGGTTATCGGCAAGTCACCACACACCGCAATAAACGTATCAATAATTCGTTTATGTCCAGTTTCCCACCGGTGGCGTTGTGCCTTGTTTTTATTCATTATGGTGGTTGCCATAATATCATCAGTATATATCTTCAAAATCTCGCTCATGGCATGCAATGGCTCTTCTGCCAGCCCAAGCACTGCACTAGTCGCCACCCGGCTTCTAACCACATTACCCTCAAGCATTTCAATCCGCTGCATCACAGCATCAATGTCAAAACTGTCAATTAATTCATCACTGGGCTTATATTGAATATTCATGCCTTTTGCCCGTGCAATCACCCGGTCATAGTTCGCCCGCACACTATCGCGGTTTACACCGCTCTTTAAATCACTCCAAAGCTCATCATCAGCAGTGGCAATAATGTCGCGCCGTGCCATGGCCGTGGCAATGTCGGTAGTCTTAAGGCTCATCCGTTGGCGCTTTTTCCCCAACTGGTCTTGCAAATGTTTTGGTATTTCGCGTTGATACCACCAAATTTCATTCCGTAAAATCAGGTATTGTTTTTCTTTTTTCAACGCATTTCCCCCCATTTTCGGGGCGCAAAACCACCCAAAACTGTCACAAAAACTGTCACAATTTATGTCACAAAATCTTAAAAATAGCAAATTGGGAAAATTCAAAAGCTCTCTTGAGCCGAATAAACGGTCTAATTACAATAACTTATGAAATTTAATTAAACCGTCTCAATGGTACGCCCTAGGGGAATCGAACCCCTCTTTCCAGAATGAAAATCTGGCGTCCTAACCGATAGACGAAGGGCGCATCTTGTTGAGACAGGTGTTTTAATAAGGCCGTTGGCTTTTAATTGCAAGCCCCAAAATATCTAAATTCCACTTATTCACAAGATTGGGATTAATAGTCAATTGCCGCGACATCAATGAGTTGCAATTGCACGCTCTCCCGCCCTTGCCATCTATTGACCTTTAAATTGCCCACAAAGTGAAAAGCCTTACCGCCATGATTGGTCAATAATTTCGTCATCCCGTTGTCCTCAGCGCCAAACGCAATGGCATCTAGCTTAGAGCCATCTGCTGAGCGTAAGCTCAATTTCAAATGCCCTTTGCCAATAATTTTGGCAAACCCAATATGATGAGCCGGAAATACAAAGACTGGCCGCGCATTACCAGTGCCATAAGGCTCTAACGTCTCTAACGTGCGCAATAATTTCATATTGGCGGCACTGGCGGTCAGCGCCCCATCTATCTTAAGGCTGGTATTTTTACGCGCTTCAACCACATCGGCGCTTAGCTCAGTTTCCATAAAGGCACGAAACTCGGCCAATTGATCTTGGCGAATGCTCAAGCCCGCCGCCATCGCATGGCCGCCGCCCTTTATAATCAGCTTTTGCTCAACGGCTTTTTGAACGGCACGGCCTAAATCCACCCCTGGGATGGAGCGGCCAGAGCCTTTGCCATCTGTCGCGTCAAAACCAATCACAATGGTCGGCCGGTTGTATTTTTCTTTAATCCGCCCGGCCACAATGCCGATAACCCCTTGATGCCATGCAAAATCAGAAACAATGATCACATTTGGCAAATCGTCAGTTATCTCTTGCTCAGCCTGATAAAAAGCGGCATCTAAAACATTTTTCTCAATGGTTTGGCGGTCTTGATTATACCCATCTAGGCGCAAGGCGATTGAATTGGCCTCATCTTTATCGCGGGTTGATAATATCACACTGCCCAAGCGGCTATCGCCAACCCTGCCCCCAGCGTTAATGCGGGGACCAATGATATAGCCCAAATGATAGGCTTCTATCTTACCGACAATCTGCGCCACTTCGGCGATTGACTGAATGCCAACATTGCCAAACTGCCCCATCACCTTAAGCCCTTGGTTGACAAAGGCGCGGTTAAGCCCGGTGAGCGAAACCACATCACAAACTGTGCCCAAAGCCACCAAATCCAGCATATTGATTAGGTTGGGCAATTGAGCGGCCGCAAAGCCATGTTTTTCACGCAATACGCGGTTTACGGCTACCAGAGTGACAAACACCACGCCACAGGCCGCCAAATGTCCCAAGCCGCTCATATCATCCTGACGGTTGGGGTTAATCACCGCCAACACTTCGGGTAGTTTTTCTTCGGCCATATGATGGTCAAGAATGATCACATCTAAGCCCTGATCGGTAGCATATTTCATTGGCTCATAAGCCAATACACCGCAATCCACGGTGATGATCAGCTCACAGCCTTTGCCTGCCAAATCATCGACGGCGGTAATGGACGGGCCATAACCTTCGGCTTGGCGATCCGGAATGTAAAATTCAGGGCGGGTGAATTTATCAGCGCCATCTGCATGCAAATCAATCAAATCATTCACAAAACGTAAAATTAGCGCGGTCGACGTCGCGCCATCCACATCATAATCGCCGATGATGCCAATTTTTTGGCCGTTGATAATGGCATCGGCAATGCGCGTTGCGGCTAGCTCCATATCCTGCAATATATAAGGGTCAGGCATTGCTGCGCGCAGAGTTGGGGTTAAATAATTCTCTATCTCATCAAATTCAACATTGCGCCCGGCTATGGTGCGCGCTAATATTTCAGGTATATCAAACTTTTGGGCGATGGTGATGGCTTCTTCAGCACGGTCTAGCCTTGCCACCCATTTCTGCCCAAGATGAGATTTTTCAACATCCAAAAAATATTTTGAGCCATTTTTTGTTGGCATGTTTAGACCACCTCAACTTTTAGATTCTGGATATAATGCGCAGCATTTTGCATATAATGTTCGGCACTTTTATGCAGGCCTTTCACTTCATCATCAGACAAATCACGCCGCACTTTGCCCGGCATGCCGATGACCAATGAGCGGGGTGAAATTATTTTGCCTTCCGCCACCAACGCCCCAGCGCCAACTAGGCTTTCCTCGCCAATCACTGCGCCGTTAAGCACTGTTGCGCCCATGCCTATCAAGCTATGATCTTCAATTGTGCAGCCATGAATGGTAGCGCGATGGCCAATGGTGCAGCCTTGGCCGATGGTGGCCGGAAAGCCATAATCAGCATGCATAACGCTGCCATCTTGCACATTGCTATCGTCTTTAATATTGAGCAACTCGGTATCACCACGCAATACACAGCCGAACCATATGCCAACATTGCGGCCAATGGTTATATTGCCAATCACATCGGCACTATCGGCGATGAAACAGCTGTCTCTATCGGTAAAATTTGGAGAAATATTATTTAGGCTAAAAATAGTCATCTGCTCTTATCTTTCAAATAATTATGATAGACAATAACCCGAAGATAACGATATGAAAAGCCTTTAGAACATTGTTGTTAGGTAAACATTCAGCAGGAATAAGCCAGAGATAAAGCTCCAGAAAATGGAAATGGCTGTGCTGGCGGCAACCCAACCGGCATGACGGTTTTCGATTCTAAAGCCGCGAATGCTATTGCGCACCAATATAAATGGCCCGGTAAAAATAAGTGTGACAATGCTGGCCAACATAACAACGCCAGATTGTTTGCTAATGTCAAAACTCATAACCTTATTGGTCAGAAGTTGATAAATGCTGTTCAAAAAACCTGCACAGATAAAGCCTGTGACCACGATCAAACCAAATAAACTAAAATCACTCATAAAAAATACTCACCACTCGTTACTAGAGCCAAGCATAGAGACAGAAAGAAAAATTAGCAATTCGTTAACCATAACTAACCTTAAACATGGTTAATTTTGTTAACAATTACAAAAAAAGCCTCGCATAAACAAGCGAGGCTCAATTCTATAATTAGATTCTTACAGATTATTGCAAATCAAAATCCAAAATTGCCATTTGGAAATCATATGAAACTTCGCCTTCATCTTCATCTTTGTAAATCAGGCCGATATATTCGTCTTTCATATAAACCTCAACACTGTCGGTTTGGTTGGGGCGAATTTTGACTTGAATATTCTGATTGTCGAATAATTTTTGCAAATAGTTTTGCAGTTTTGTAACTTCTGTTGAATTCATATTTTTAATCTCTAATTGGGGTTTTGCTCTATTTAAATCGGATAGATCTAAAAATCAACACTAGATAATTTGATCCATCTTTAAAGCTGGGTCACTACAACCTGCCTCGCCCACTATTTTTGCTGGCACGCCGGCCACAGTTTTGTTAGGTGGCACAGCCTTAAGCACCACACTGCCAGCCCCAACACGCACACAATGGCCAATTTCTATATTGCCCAAAATCTTCGCGCCAGCGCCAATCAATACACCGTGGCGAATTTTGGGATGGCGATCCCCTGTCTCTTTGCCGGTACCGCCCAAGGTTACATTTTGCAATATCGACACTTCATCATCAATCACTGCGGTTTCGCCGATCACCACACCGGTGGCATGGTCTAAAAATATGCCCTGCCCCATTTTAACTTTGGGGTGAATGTCGACACCAAATAGGCGCGAGCTACAGCTTTGTAAGAAAAACGCCAAATCCTTGCGGCCTTGAGAAAATAACCAATTGGCAATTCTATGGGTGGCAAGCGCTTGATAACCTTTAAAATACAGCAAGGCTTCAATATACCGAACCGCTGCCGGATCACGCTCGTTAAACGCCACAATGTCGGCCCGCATGGCTTTGCTAATGCCAGCATCGCTGCCAATGGCATCTTCAAATATCTGTTGGATGATCAAGGCACTGACATCTGCCGTGCCTAACAGTTGCGCCATGCGATAGGCGATGGCACTTTCCAAGGTTTGATGCGCCAAAATGGTCTGAAAAATAAACCCAGCCAATGCTGGCTCTTGCTTTAAAATCGCTTCGGCTTCCTCGCGTATGCGTTGCCAAACAGGGTCTATCGCTAAAGTTGTGTTCTTATCTTGAAGCTGGGACATAATCTCGCAATCCTATTTTATTCAATTCAAAAATTGTATGTCATATAATATAGACAATATTAATATGAATATCTAATCAATAATCATCAAATTAAATTGTTCAGCAGAAATTTAACACTGCCCTCTTTAAACACCCTATCGCCCGTGGCGCGCATATGGTCACGCCGTGGTATGGGCAAATACTCACCATTGGGCAGCATGGCAACAAGCTCTTCGCCGCTGCCAGCCACCTCATCCACCGTGCCAATGGCCACCAATACCGGTTGGTTTATCTGCTGCACTTCGGCCACAGTCATGGTGCGGCGTGGTGACATGATGCAAGCGGCAAGCGCGTTGCGATCCGAACCAGTATGATCAGCGAAAATACGGAATGTACGACCATGTTCGTCTTTCACATCTGCCAAACTATCGGCCAATAAACCGTTAGCGATTTTTTCGACATCTGGTGTGCCTTCGATGATGTTATGCCCCAAACCGCCCAAGATCACATGTTTAACTGCATCCGGATGCGCAATGGCGATGAATGCTGAAATGCGCGCGCCCATTGAATAGCCAAGCAAATCAAACTCATCAAACCCTAAATGTTGCATAAGGTTATAGCCATCTTCGGCCATTCTATCCAAATTATAATCGACCCGATCATAGAGTTTTTGGCTTTGGCCATGGCCTCTATTGTCCAGCATCACCACGTAAAAGCCGGCGTCAACTAGATGGGCTGTCCAACCTGGCTCGACCCAGTTGTTTTTATGTGTGGAGCCAAAACCATGTATCAACAATATTGGCTTATCTTCGGGGTTACCCGCTGTTTCATAAGCGATTTCGACATTTTGGCTATTGAATTTCTGCATCTTTATTCCAAATATATTTTAGTTCTGTCCGAATATTATAGAATATTAGATGAATAATCAAAAAATATGACGATAAAATAACATTGTCGTTAATTTGATGCACATGATTGTTGATTTAACATCGCGACAAGAGTAGCTTAAGGTGACTCAAATAAGCATAGGTGCATCATGGCGGTAAGTTCGATTCCCCAATTTCATAACGACCCCGGCGTTGAAACCATAGAGATTGGCTCAAAGACCTTTGAATGCATTGGCGCGACCGCTCCTTATGACCACCCGCATGTTTATTTAGACATGAGCGCAGAAGATGAGATTGTCTGCCCTTATTGCTCTACACACTATACCTTTAACCAAGCCTTAGCCCCTGATATGGCCTATCCAACCGCTTGCGGTAAACGCGGCTAAGCAGCGTTGACTGCAGGCAGAAAATAAAGAGGCGTTATGAGTGAACAACGCAAAACCGTTGCCATTATAGGTGCAGGTATTGCCGGCTTGACCGCGGCTTTAAGCCTATCCCTTGCGGCAAACCAAGCCGAGCAATCGCTTGACATTGAGATCTTTGAAAAAGCCGAAGTCGCCAATGAAGAAGGCGCTGGTTTGCAACTTAGCCCCAATGCCACCCACATATTGCAAAAATTGGGCCTATTGGATGAGCTATTGGCCTGTGCCGGCCAACCACAAAACATCATTATGGCTGATGGCAGAACAGGCCAACAGATTGCCGACATTCCCCTAGGCGATTATGCCCAAACCCGCTATGGCGCGCCCTATATAGTGGTACATCGCGGCGATTTACACCGTATATTATTGGCCAAAGCCACCCAACAAACCAATATCAACATATATTTTGGCCATGAATTGGCCAATTTGGTACAACAAGATGCGAAATATAAATGCGAGTTCAATTATTTGGGCAAAGCAATCAACAAACAAGCCGATCTATACATTGCCGCCGATGGCGTTTGGTCGCAATGCAAAAGCCAACTTGGTTTGGACGCGCGCAATTTGGCGGTATATTCCGGCCACATGGCATGGCGCGGGCTAGTTGATGATACACAGCTGGTCGAAAAATTTCAAAATTCAACCCATGTATGGCTGGGAAACAAGGCGCATGTGGTTTTATACCCGATTAGTGGTGGCAAACAACTTAATTTAGTGGCTTTCACCGAAGGTGTGTTCAAACAAAAATCATGGGCGCTGGACGCTGATATATCAGAATTAAAAACTCATCTAACCGGATGGAATGAGGATATTGAGGCGCTATTAGACGCTGCTGGGCAAATGAAAATTTGGCCTTTATGTGCGGGCGCGCCGGAATATCAAACCGCCCATGACAATATATTATTCATTGGCGATGCTGCTCACCCCACTCTGCCCTACCAAGCTCAAGGTGCGGCTATGGCCGTTGAAGATGCGGCTTGCTTGGCCAACCTACTCTATGCCGGAGCAGAGGATTGGCATCACTGGGCGGATGAAATCTTACCGCTAAAATTACGCGTGTATGAAGCCTCGCGCCATGACCGTGTGACCAAAACCCAACAAACTGCATTGCAAAATGCCCGTATATTCCATTTGTCTGCCCCAATATCTTGGGCACGAGATCTCTACCTTAAATTCTTAAGCCGATTTGCCAGAAAAAGCTTACTCAGCCGCTTAGATTGGTTATATTCGAAACGTTACGACAATTTTTAATCATTTAGAGTGAATGACATGACCATACCCAAAATATATGACGATAAAAACATCATTGCTATGATCATTCGTGGTGAAATTCCCAATCATACAGTTTATGAAGATGACAGAGTTTTGGCCTTTATGGACATTATGCCACAAAGTGAGGGGCATCTTTTGGTGGTCACCAAAGCACATGCCGTGTCACTGCTAGATGTTGAGCCAGATGATTTAACTTATCTGATGAAAAAGGTGCAAACCATCGCACAAAAAATGGAAAGCTATTTTAAAGCCGATGGCATTTTATTGCGCCAGTTTAACGGTGAAGCCGCCGGTCAAACCATTTTCCACCTACATTTCCACCTCATTCCGGTAAAACAAGCCACAAAGTTAAAAGGCCATGGCCTTGAAATGGCGGATGCTGACATTCTAGCCAAGCAAGCCGCCGATCTCAAACTGTTATTGGCTTAGTTTTAAACCTTGGTCAACTTGCGGGTTTTGGGCGCTGGTAATGATTTAACATTTGGTTCGATGGCGAATAACAAGCGTTTTTCTTTGCCCGGGCTGAGTGAAATACGCACTTTACCACCGGTTTTTAGCTTACCAAACAGCAGTTCATCAGCCAATGGTTTCTTGATATATTCCTGAATCACCCGTGACAATGGCCGCGCGCCATTGGCCCGGTCAAACCCGCGATCAGCCAACCACTTATTCGCCCCATCGGTTAATGACAAGGTTACATTTCTTTCTGCAAGCTGTTGTTCCAATTGAAGGATGAATTTTTCGACCACCTGTGAAATGACTTTTTCTGACAAGGGTGCGAAATTAATTGTGGCATCCAAACGGTTTCTGAATTCTGGAGTGAATAGGCGTTTGATCGCCTCCTCATTATTGCCAACAGAGGCAACGGATGAGGTGAAGCCAATTGTCTCTTTCTCAAGATCACTCGCACCAGCATTTGAGGTCATTACCAAAATCACATTGCTAAAATCAATGGTCTTGCCGCTATTGTCAGTTAATTTACCATAATCCATCACCTGCAATAAAATATTGTAAATGTCGGGATGGGCTTTTTCAATTTCATCGAGCAGCAATACACAATGTGGATTCTGATCGACCTTATCGGACAATAGACCGCCTTGTTCAAAGCCTACATAACCGGGAGGCGCACCAATAAGGCGCGCAATCGCATGAGCTTCCATATATTCAGACATATCAAAGCGCATCAATTCAACGCCCAAAAGATCGGCCAATTGTTTACACACCTCGGTTTTACCCACCCCGGTTGGGCCAGTGAATAGATAATTGCCAATCGGCTTGCCGGGCTCGCGCAAACCAGCACGTGAGAGCTTAATTGCACTGCACAATTGCTCAATCGCTTCATCTTGACCAAATACACGGCGCGACATATTACGCTCAAGATGGCGCAACAGATCAGCATCTGATTTGTTGATATTCTTTTCCGGAATGCGCGCCAGCACTGCAAATACTTTTTCGATCTCTTTAAGGCCGATGATTTTTTTGCGTTTATCTGCTGGCATTATAGTTTGTGCCGCTGCCGCCTCATCAATCACATCGATGGCTTTGTCGGGCAAGCGCTTGTCTTGCATATAACGATCGGACAGCTCTACGGCGGCCTTTAACGATTCTTCACTAAATTCAATATTGTGAAAATCTTCGAAATAAGATTTCAAACCTTTGAGAATGGCAATGCTGTCAGCCACTGATGGTTCTTTGATGTCAATTTTTTGGAAGCGCCGCACCAAAGCCGCGTCTTTTTCAAAATGTTGGCGGTACTCTTTATATGTGGTTGAGCCAATACATTTAAGCTCACCTTTTTGCAATGCTGGTTTTAGCAAGTTAGAGGCATCCATTGAGCCACCCGAAGTTGAACCCGCACCAATAATGGTGTGGATTTCATCAACAAACAGAATGGCACCATCTTTTTCTTTAATCGCGGTCACAACCGCTTTGAGCCGTTCTTCAAAATCGCCTCTAAAACGTGTGCCGGCCAATAATGAGCCCATATCCAACTGGTAAATGGTCGAATCCGATAAAATCTCTGGCACTTCGCCATCGACAATAAGTTTCGCTAAGCCTTCGGCAATGGCGGTTTTGCCCACTCCGGGATCACCAACCAATAACGGGTTATTTTTACGGCGACGGCAAATGATCTGCATCATCCGCTTGACTTCCATATTACGGCCAATCATTGGGTCGATTTTGCCTTCTTGCGCCAGAACATTCAAATTGACGCAATATTCACTCAACGCTGATTTTTTCTTATCTTTCTCGACGCCGTCATCCTCAGACATACTTTCATCTTCATTCTCATTGCCTTTTATGGCCATGCCTTCTGACAATTCGGGGCGTTTGGCAATGCCGTGCGAAATGAATTTCACAATATCCAACCGCGTCACGCCCATTTTTTCAAGGAAATAAACCGCGTGGCAATCTTGCTCGGAGAATAGAGACACCAATACAGTCGCACCGGTTACCTCATCTTGACCGGACGATTGCACCTGAATGATGGCGCGTTGCAGCACCCGATGAAAAGCCGCTGTCGGCTGGCTATCGCCCTCGCCGTCAAACAATATATCATCCAACTCATCTTCTAAATATTGGGTCAAGTCTTTGCGCAACGCAATAAAATCTACATCGCAAGCAAACAGCACCGCAACCGCATCTTGCTCGGACAATAAGGCCAGCATTAAATGCTCTAAAGTTACATATTCATGTTTATGCTTAAGCGCCAATGCCAAGGCATCGTGAATGGTTTTTTCTAAGCTTACTGTAAATGCGGTCATATGAGTCTCTTTTCAGTTACCCTTAAACCTAATTACTAATTTAAAAATATCAACAAAACTATTTGTGATTAGGCAAAAAAACCAGTTTTACTCAGATTCCATTATACATTGTAGGGGGAATTCCTCGGCCTCGGCCGAAAGAAGCACTTGATGTACCTTCATTTCAGCGATCTCAAACGGGTAAACGCCGCAGATACCGACGCCCTTTTTATGCACATGCAACATAATCTCATAGGCTTGTTCTACCGACTTGTTGAAAAAATTCTCCAACACATAAGTTACAAATTCCTGAGTCGTAAAATCGTCATTCAACAACAATACTTTATATAGTTTTGGTTTTTGAGTCTGCTGATGCTCCTGCAAAAAGGTATCATCATCCAATTCATATTCAAAATCTTTACCCATAGGTCTCTCGAAATTTATAGCGCCAGTGACGCGATTTTACCAACAAATTTGCTAATTTTAAAGTCAATTTAGCGTCCAACTCAATAATAAGTTGGTGTAAAATTGCAATAAAACAAGGCCTAAAATGCTGCATCTGTTCGATTTTGATACACTTATAGCCGATTATTAAAATTTTAAAAGAAATTTTTACTGTTTGGTAAGTCTAGATTGATACTATCTGTTTACGTTGTGTTTAGTGACATGTGTTTTTGCCACTTATAATTTGTTGAGTATAGAGTATGTATAATCGTTTTTTAACCAGAACAGTTAAAAATTATGTGAAATTTTTATCGACCCTAATGCTAGCCATTTTATTGTCGATTGCCTCCATTCAAAGCGCCAATGCCTATAGCAAACCCCGATATTCATCGGTGGTGATTGATGTGAACAATGGCCGCACCATTTCTTCTAAAAATGCCACAAGCCTTAGATATCCGGCTTCACTGACAAAAATCATGACATTATATATGCTATTTTCAGAATTGAAAAAAGGTAAAGTTAAAAAATGGACAAAGCTACCTGTATCGCGCCACGCGACACGCCAAGAGCCATCTAAATTGAACCTCAAAAAAGGCTCATGGATTACCGTTGATGATGCCATCAAAGCCTTGGTGACGAAATCGGCCAATGATGTGGCTGTGGTGATTGCTGAATATATTGGCGGTACAGAGAGCCGTTTTGCCGCCCGCATGACCAGCACCGCACGCTCATTAGGTATGAAACAGACCGTATTTAAAAATGCCTCTGGCCTGCCTAACAAAGCCCAAGTGACGACTGCCAAAGACATGGCAATTTTGGGCATTAAAATTCAAGATCATTTTCCGGTATATTACAAATATTTCAAAACCCGTTCTTTTAAATATAAAGGCCGTGTTTATGGCAACCATAATAAATTGCTCGGTCGTTATAAGGGTGTTGACGGCATTAAAACGGGCTATACCCGTGCCAGTGGCTTCAACCTAGTTAGCTCAGTAAAACGCAATGGCAAATATGTTGTGGCTGTGGTGATTGGTGGCAAAACCGGTCGTTCTCGTGATGCGCATATGAAAAAATTGCTCGACAAAGCCATGCCAAAACTTGCGGTCAGAAGAACCACACCCAAATCAACCGCCCGCCCTAGAATTGTGGTGGCCAATGCACCAAAACCAAAACGCCCGGTATTTGCCCAGACAAGCAAGCCAGTTATCGCCGCAAACAACAATAATAAAATGATGGCGCGCATGATGCCAATGCCAAAAATGTTACAAAATCTAACAACCGCGGATGTGGCGTTTAAAAACCAAACTGCACCTAAAGCTGCCAATACAGCAGTGGCCAGCAGTGGTGGCAAAGTGAAAAAAGACGAAAGCCGGGTTAATTATGCGGCAGCCAACGGCAATTCATCATTACCACTCGGCTTTGCCCCAACATTACGCCGCACCAACAAAACCAATTTGTCACCGGTTGGACAAAAAATCATTGCCATAGCATCGGCGCGGTTTATTTTGAACCAAAAACCCAAAGCCGCCAACACGCCAATTGTGACAGCCAGTACATTTAAAGCCGGCTGGGCTGTGCAAGTTGGCGCTTACGCCAACCCAACAGATGCCAAAAAACAACTCGATCAGCTGAATAATATTATGACACCATATGATGCACAATATTACATTCCGAGTGTGAAAAAAGGCAGCAAATCAATCTACCGTGCGCGCTTTGCCGGCTTGACCAAGACTTATGCCAAAAAGGCTTGCAGCGCCATTAAACGCAAAGGCTATAATTGCCTAGCGCTCAAAAATAACTAGAATTTTCTAAATCAGCGTAAAAGGCCCATCATAACTGGTGGGTTTTTTTATTTGCTATCGATATATTCGATTAGATCCAAAACTTCTTTTTTGGCTTCATTATGCGACGCTGTGGCTTTGACGCCGGTTTGTTTGTCTAACACATCAAATACCGATAGCCCCATAGCGTATAGCTCACGGAAAATAACCCGATCACCTATATTGGTGGCGATTTTTGCGCCGAGTTTTTCAGCAAGATTGTTCAACGCTTTGTCAATTTTTAATTTATGTTTCGCGCCAAGGCTGGACACCCGGTTTTTAACCAACAGCCAAGTGAAACCTTTTCCATCAATATTTTTACGGCGGTTTAAACAATCCAATACATATTTGCCATAAGGGTTGATGTGCTTGACGGAGAAATCTTCATCATCCACATCGCCCAAAATATTGACATCTAAAAAACCATCATTAAGCGGCGTGATGAGAATGTCCGCCATGCTATGTGCCAAACGGCCCAAATATGTGTCGCCAGATGGCAAATCTAAAATCAAATAATCTGATATATGTTCAAGCTTTTCAACTGCGCCGGCAAAGGCTGCAAAATCTTCCTGCTCGCGCTGCGCCACATCTTTATTTTGGCTTGGAGAGACGGTGAAGAATGGCGGTGTATAGATATTTTGCCGCGAATGTTTGGCCCAAGCCTCACGATTTTCCAAAAATTTTGAAAATCCGGCCGCCCGGCCATCGAGATCGATCGCTGCCACACGCGCGCCTTTGGCTTGCAAGCCAAGCAGCAGATGAATGGCCAAGGTCGTTTTACCTGTGCCACCTTTTTCATTGCCCAACACGATAACCCGCGAAGTGTTATTCTCTGCCGGCTTCCCCGATGATATACTCATATTTGTCTCTAACTTATTCTTTTTACTTATTTTCTATTGCAAAAATGCCCAATAGTCCACAAATTTTACAACAGACCCAGCTCAAACAAGGCATTGCGCAGCTCTTGTGGCATATTCTCATCACTTTGCGATGGCATGGCCACATCGGGCGGGGCGTCATCAGCTTTTAGATAACGCCAGCCCTGAAACGGCCGTTTTGGCCATGTGGCTGTGGCATGTAAATGTTTATCCAAAATGATGCGGCAGCGCCGAATGCCATCTTGGCCGATCACCTCATCCAAGCGCAAAACTTTTTGCCGGCATTGAATGATGCCTTTAAACACCCAATAGATGGAGCCACCATCCAGCAGCTCCGTCTCGCGTTTGGGACGCATACGGGTGGTGTGCCAATGTTCGGCCACCCCAAATTCAATAAAATTTTGTGCACGGCGCATCTGTTGCCATTCAAGTAAACTATGAATGGACTCAGTGCCGACAGAAAGTTTTATTAAGTTAATCATGGCCTTTAGTAACCACAATAAGCCTTAAGATCAATAGAGATTATGGCTTATAATTTTATCGGGATTTTTATATAAGACACACCATTATCTTCGGTTTTTGGCAGGTTGCCAGCATTGATATTGACCTGAATGGACGGCAATAACAATTTAGGCGCCAACAGAGTTGCATCCCGCGCTTCGCGGGTTTTGACAAAATCAGCCTTGCCAATCGATTGATTGACATGAATGTTGGTTTTTTGCTGCTCATCAACCGTCGTTTCCCACGCATAATCCTTACGCTCATCAGTTTGATAATCGTGGCACATAAATAATTTTGTATGTTTGGGATGCGATAGAATCAGCTGAATGCTCTCAAACAATGTTTCAGCATCACCACCCGGGAAATCGCAGCGTGCTGTGCCAAAATCTGGCATAAACATGGTATCACCGATGAATATACTATCCTCGATTTTAAAGCTCACACAAGCTGGTGTGTGGCCAGGGGTTGGTAGAATATAGATTGGCAACTCACCCAAATATAGAGGCTGCTCTGGTGACAATAGAATGTCAAAATCACTCTCATCTTGCTTGTGCTGATTAAATATTGGCCGGAAAATCTCCTGTACCTTATTGATATTCTCACCGATGCCAATTTTTGCGCCAGTTTTGGTTTTAATATAAGGCGCACCGCTTAAATGATCGGCATGGGCGTGAGTTTCGAATACATATTTAATGTTCAAGCCGGCTTGTTCGGCAAATTCCAAAACCACATCGGCGCTATGCGTATCAGAAGCACCGGTAAGACCGTTAAAATCAAACACTGGGTCTATAATCGCTGCCTCTTGGCTTATTTTATCCCACACCAAATAAGTGACTGTATTGGTTTCTTCATCAAAAAAGGCTTTTAAATTTAGCAATTTATGATCGGTAATTTGGGTATTGATTAGACTCTTCATTTTTAACTCCGTATATTAATCGTCATTTGCTTGACTTGTGAAAAATATCATATTAGTATTTGCTAAATTAGTCAATTCTAATATTAAAGCAAGTGAACAACCATTATGCAACAAATCAGCCTACAACAAGTGCAAGAAAAATTGGATAAGGGTGCCATATTGGTCGACATACGTGAACCGAGTGAAACCGCCAGAGAATATATAGAAGTGGCGGAAAAATGGCCTTTGTCGCATATGCCGAACCACAAGCCGGACATAAAACGGAAAAAGGAAGTGATCTTTTTTTGTCGTTCGGGCGCACGAACCCAAATGAACGCAAAAAAGCTTGATGCGTCTTTTCCCAACCGATCCTATATTATGCAAGGTGGTATCGGCGCATGGCGTGGGGCAAAATTACCCACAATTAGAGATAAAAACGCCCCTGCTGGTGGCGGCATTAACATGAATTATGTAATTTTTGGTGCTTTATTGTTATTTGCATCCTATTATCTATTAAAATAGTTTAGATACAGATTCTAAACCTTTGTTACACGGAACGAATATATGAATTTGGAAGCCTTTACCCATAAAACCGAAGAAGCCTCTAAATTGCTAAAATTATTAGCCAACGAAAAACGCCTGCTCATTCTGTGCAAACTTTCAGAAGTTGAAGAAAGCTCGGTCAGCGATTTGTCGCAACATATCGGCTTAAGCCAATCGGCATTGTCGCAACATTTGGCCAAAATGCGCGAACAAGACTTAGTCAGCACCAGACGTGAGGCGCAAACCATTTTTTACCGCATCGACAACCCGGCCATTGCGAGAATCATGGAAACTTTGCGTGATATATATTGCTAATATATACCACGTTAGAGGGCTTAAAGGCCACTGCGTTTCATAAATGAAATCCAATTTTTATAACAAATTTTATCAATCAGTTCAGCGCTATAACCCGCTTGCTTGAATCGATTGACGAGGTTTGGCAAATCGGCGCTGGTTTGCACTTGGCTAGGCATCGGCGCACCATCAAAGTCCGAACCCAATGCGACGCCATCTTCGCTCAATATTTTGAGCATATATTCAATATGTTCAAGCATTAAATCTAGGCTGACATCCTCATCCATATCACCACTGGCATTTAAAAAACCTGTTGCGTAATTTAGGCCGACAATGCCCTTGGTTTCGGCAATCGCCGCCAATTGTTTGTCTTTGAGGTTACGCGCGGTGTTGCACAATTCATAAACATTTGAATGGGTCGCCAGCAATGGCTTGTCGCTGTATTTTGCCACATCCCAAAAGCCTTTTTCATTTAAATGCGAAAGGTCGACCAATATATTCATCTGACTACAAATTTTGATCAATTCAATGCCAACATCAGACAGACCGGCGCCGGTGTCTGGGTCGCCCGGAAAATTGAACGGCACGCCGACCCCAAATATATTGTCGCGGCTCCATACTGGGCCTAATGAGCGCAAACCCGCGGCATATAACAATTCTAACGAGTTAAAGTTGCGGTCAATCGCCTCGCAACCTTCGATATGCAGCATGATGCCCATTTTATGCGCTTCGGCTGCAACGTTTAGCTCATCGGCTGTTTTGCAAATCACCACATAGCCATTGCTGGCCCGCTCTAAGCGATATGCCTCAGCCACCATGGCCGACACTTTATCTAAACTCACCCGATAATCATAATTATCATTAGGCTTACCACCAACCGGCATCTCGGCCGCACCCAATGGCTCATTGCTGGTATACATGGCGAATAAACCACCACAAAACCCGCCTTGTTTGGCTTTTACCGCGTCAATATTCAAGCTATCTTGCTGTTTAAAAAAATCCAATGGTTTGCCCTTGGCAATTTCCATTTCTAACTTCCATAAAACATCATTATGGCCATCAAGTATAATTTGTTTACTCATATCAGCGTCCTTTTTTTGCAGCTTATCTTAAAACTCAAACAGATAAAACATCAATATTATTGTATATTCGTAAGTGGGTAAATAGACTATAGATGCCTTTCAACTAAGGCATAAAATATGGCAAATTCTTCCATTCCTAAATCCATCAGCGCACCAACCGCGGCCGACATTGTGCTTATCTTGCTTTGTGCGCTCATTTGGGCATCGGCATTCACCGGCATTAAAGTCGCAGTGGCGCATTTTGAGCCGATTATGGTGGCGTTTAGTCGAGTTTTGATTGGTTTTGTATTTCTATTTGTTTATGTATTGCTGCAACCTGCGTTCAAGCGACAGACATCTTGGCCGACCGGCCGCGCCAATTGGGTTCGGCTTTGTATCATTGCTATATTATACACCGCTGTGCCCTTCTCACTCATCAGCTGGGGGCAACAATATGTAAGCGCTTCGCTGACCTCTATCATTATGGGTTCATCGCCACTCATCGGCTTTATCATCGCGCATTTTGCCACTCATGACGAGAAATTGAACAAGTATAAATTGATTGCCTTGGGCTTTGGCTTATTGGGGGTTTATCTGGCGGTTGATTTTACCAATAATACAGATTCGCAATCCCACCTTTGGGGCATTGTGGCGATTTTTGCCGCGCTGGTTTGTTATTCCGTTTCAGGCCTGATCACCCGCCGGTTGACCAACGGCTCGACCGAAAATATAAGTGCCTCGGTATTGGGGCTTGGCACGATCTTCTTAATACCAGCATTGTTCATTTCGGGGCAATATCCTAACGACATTATGAATTCGGACAGCGTTGGCATTTGGGCGTTAATTTATCTTGGCTTATTCCCAACCGGATTGGCTTATTTAATTCGTTTTCATCTGATCTTAAAAATTGGCTTCACTGCGTTTTTAACCAGCATTTTCTTCATCCCGATATTTGGGGTGTTTTTATCGGCATTTTTATTGGGAGAGCCGTTGACGCTGAAAATATTCTTTGCACTCAGCATACTTGTCGCCTCATTATTCATATCGCGTTTGGGCAACCGGAAAAACTAGAGCAAAAATGTGCTGGCCAAGCTTAGGAAGGCGATGAAACCAACCACATCGGTAACTGTGGTTAGAAATACTGAGGATGCCAAAGCCGGATCAGCGCCAAGTTTTTCGAGCCCAACCGGGATGAGAATACCAGCCAAAGCGGCAACCACCATATTCAAAACCATCGCCACCAAAATAACCACTGCCAAACCGAGCGAGCCGAACCAAAAATAAGTAACCACACCAATGATGACGGCGAATAGCACACCATTAATGCAACCAACCAGCAATTCTCTGGTCACCACGCGCAGCATATTATAGGCTGTCAATTCTCGGGTGGCGATGGCGCGCACCGCCACTGTCATGGTCTGCGTGCCAGCATTGCCACCCATAGAGGCAACAATCGGCATCAGCACCGCCAGTGACACCATTTGCTCTATAGTTGTATCAAACATGCCGATGACCACCGAGGCAATGATGGCGGTTAGCAAATTCACAAACAGCCAAACAAACCGCGCCTTACTGGTCCTAATCACCTTGTCAGACAAAGATTCATCGGCACTCACGCCG
>NVUS02000247.1 GCA_002402005.2 OCS116 cluster bacterium
GCTTGCGCCAGTTTAACTTACGATAGGCCAAGGCCAGAAATGTTGCGCCAATGGCACCAACGCCCGATGCTTCCGTTGGGGTCGCCAAGCCAACAAATACCGAACCTAAAACCGCCAAAATAAGCAATAGGGGTGGCACTACGGCCTTGATAACCTCTTTGATGATCGGCCAATCTGGACGCACCGCATCATCAGGTATCGGCAATGCTTTTCTATTGACCAGCCCTAAAATGAAAATATAACCCAGATATAACCCGCCAATGATCACCCCCGGGAAAACCGCTCCCATAAATAAATCACCAACGCTCAGCGCCATCTGATCGGCCATAATCACCAGCATGATTGACGGCGGGATGAGAATGCCCAACGTGCCGGACGCGGCGATGATGCCGGTTGATAAGCTTTTGGAATAATTGGCCTTCATCATGGCGGGCAAAGACAATACGCCCAACAATACAACTGATGCGCCAATAATGCCGGTTGATGCCGCCAAAATAATGCCAATCACCACCACAGTGATGGCCAAGCCACCACGGGTGCGGCCAAATAATTTTTGCATTGATGTCATTAACCGCTCAGCCACACCTGATTCATCGAGCATCAAGCCCATGAATATAAACATTGGCAAGGCGACCAAAACTGCGTTGGACATGGTGGCGTAAATTCTATTGACCACCGCACTTAAGGTGAGATAATCCAAGCCGGTTAGGGTTTCATCAAGCCCGGTCCAATTCATCATGCCTTCATCAAATAAAAATGCCAAACCGCAATATAAAACCCCGACACCGGCCAAAGTCCAGGCCACAGGATAGCCAGAAAATAACAGCCCGATAAAGGTCATGAACATATAAATGACGAGTTTTTCTTCGGTGGTTTCGACCAAAAAGCCCAAGCCATACGCGATCAGCGCAAAAACAATCAACGAACCTAAGATGAGCAACAAGCCGCGCCCCTCATTCTCTAAATCTTTGCGGGTATATAAAGCATGCGCGTCATGAATCAACCGCGCAACGGCAGCCAGCCCAAGCAATATAAAGCTCGAAGGTATAACAGCTTTTAATGCCCAGCGTGCCGGCAAACCGATCGGGCTGTCAGAGCGCTCATTCACCCGCCAGCTTTCATAAAAATAATCAAAGCCTTTATCAATCATTAAGTATAAAAACGGTGTGAGTAGAAATAATATGCCGAGAATTTCAATGATGCGTTGTGAGCGCCGCGACAATAAAACATGCAGTAAATCGACCCGTACATGTGAATTTGATACCAATGCATATGACAAGCCAAACATAGTGGTTAAGCCATATAAATGCCATTGCAGTTCATCCAATTGCGGGAAATTTAGGCTAAACGCATAACGCATAAAAACCTGTGACACTATGGCAATGACCAGAATAAAGTTTACCCACATCACAATGTGGCCGATAGACTTTATCGATTTGTCGAGAAAAACCGCGCCAAAATGCCGATCTTGATCTTCTTGCTCTAATATTTGCTCATAAACTTCAACGGCATCAATTTCAGTTGGTGAATTGGCTGCTATATTCTGATCTTTGGTCACTTTAACGTCCCTCTTACAATGTCTATAGATATAAAAGGGTGACCTTGCCCAATGAGATCACCCTTTTTAGCTTTGTTGACTTACTTTTTATTTACGAGGCAAAAATGCATTTTCTTTCCATAACTTATAACCATCGCGGAATTCTGTTAGGTCATCCAAAACAGTTTTGAAATACGCATCATTTGCCGCTTCTTCTACCGCCACTTCGTCCCAAGTGGTTTTGAACAAGGCCAACATTTCATCCGACCATTGCATGATGTGAACGCCATTTTTATCAATATTTTCTTGCATGGCTTCAAATTGTATGGCTTCACCTTCGGCCAAACTATCGGTCATTGAAGCTTTGCAGGCATTTTCTGTAAGCGCTTTATGTTGACCACTCATCTCGTTCCACACGTCTTTATTGACCAGCAATTCAAACACTGTGGCTTGTTGATGCCAGCCAGGGAAATAGTTATATTTAACCACTTTGTGAAAACCTAAGCGCTTATCAATGGCTGGCATTGAAAATTCTGTGGCGTCAATCGCGCCTTTCTCAAGTGCGGGGAAAATCTCTCCACCAGGCAATAATGATATGGCCACGCCGAGTTTTTGCATCACTTTACCGCCCAAACCAAAGAAGCGCATTTTCAAGCCCTTCAGATCATCTTTGCTGTTGATTTCTTTGGAAAACCAACCAGATGTTTCTGGTGCAATGATGGCACATGGCAAAACATGCACATTATAACCGGCTTGATCATACATGCCTTGATAAAGATCCATGCCATTGCCATAATATAGCCATGCCATATATTCGCCTGCTTCTGGGCCAAATGGCACGGCAGAAAATAATGGTGATGCTGGTATTTTACCCGCCCAATAACCAGCAGTTGTATAGCCCGAATTGATCGCGCCAGAAGACACTGCACCCAGTATTTCAAATGGTTTTACCAATTTACCCGGTTCATACACCTTCATTTTTAAGGTACCGCCCGACATTAGATTCAACTGCTCAGCCACCCGTGGAATGGGCGAGCCCAAACCTGGTAAGGATGTCGAAAAAGCGATTGGTGTTTTTAGCAGTAATTTGTCAGCGCCCAACACTGTTGATGCCGATAAAGCTAAGCTTGTTGCCAGCGCTAATTTGATAATTGTTTTGTTCATAATTCCCTCATTCCCAATTTTCCGCCTTATAGCGAATTTGAGTTTTATAGCCTAAATATTTATATTGGTCAAATTAATTTACCAATAAAGCGTATTTATTGGTAAATATAGTGATTCTTCACGCAAAATTACTTAAATTATATTAAATTGGTATAAAATAATTACCACTATTACAAACTTGCCAAACCAGCACACTCGCGCTACTAATATTGAAATGGAGAATTTATGACTGATGATAAAGACACGGCCAATCAAGGCATTGACAATCAAAATGCGGAAAATGTGCTTTTTGAACCAATTGACGCCGATAAAGTTGCCGATTTGGTTGTCGATCAAATTGAACGACACATCATTAGTGGCATATTATCTGCCGAGCAAAAACTGCCTGCGGAGCGCGAGCTGGCTGAGCAGTTTAACATATCACGGCCCAAACTAAGAGAAGCGCTTCAGGTGTTGGAACAAAGAGGGCTGGTCGAGGTGCGCAAAAGTGGCGGCACATTTATCAGCAAACTCATCATGCCCTCTATGGCCCCGGCAATGGCGCAATTATATTCCCGGCATCGTGAAGCTATATATGATTTTTTGGAATATCGTTCTGAGCAAGAAAGTTTTGCAGCTCACCTCGCGGCACAAAAAGCCACAAGTTATGACAAAAATATCATCACTGACATTATAAAGAAAATGGAAGCCGCCCATGAATTAAAAAACCCTAGCCTTGAAGCTGAATTGGACATTAAATTGCACCATTCCATCGTCGAAGCTGCGCATAATAGCGTACTGGTTCATATGATGAGGTCGACATATGGCCTTATCAATCAAGGCGTATTTTACAATCGCGAATTTCTGTACAAAAAGCCCGGCACAAGAAAAAAGCTTTTGGATCAACATAGAAATATTGCATACGCCATTATAGACGGCACTCCTGAGGCCGCAGCAGCAGCCGCAGAAGCGCATATGCAATTTGTTATGACGTCTATTCACCAAGAAGAAAATGAAGAAAAAAGACTATATGTGGCGCGAAAACGAAGCTATATCTTAAAAAATACCCCGCCAAAAGGCCGGAAACGAAATTAGTCAATTGGGCCTATATGTCGGCTTAGCGCCCTTTGCGGGGTCAGCAAACACATCACTTATCCACAAATTCAAATTATCGCCAAACTGCGTCATTAATGTACGAATTGTGCAGTAATACGTTGTATTTACTTATATTATCTCATTTTGTTAAAATTGCCATATATTTCAACCATGATATGACTAGGCACAGAATACAAACTAACGTTGGAGATATTTATGATACGCAAACTACTTATAGCATCGGCTACCGTGCTTTTGACATCAGCCATTGGTGTTTCATCCGCTTGGGCCGCTACGCATGAAGTCTTCATGTACAATAAGAACCCAGACAATAAAAAAGAGCGCATGGTATTTGTACCGGCTTTGTTGAAAATTGAACTTGGCGACACGGTTAAATTTATCTCCAAAAGCAAAGGCCATAACAGCCAGTCTGATAAAAAAGCCATTCCAGAAGGTGCAGAAAACTGGAAAAGCAAAATCGGTAAAGATTTTGAAGTGACCTATACAATTGATGGCACATACAGCTATTATTGCACACCGCATCGCAGCTTAGGCATGGTGGGTTTGATTTTGGTTGGCGATTATAAAGTCAATTATGACGATGTGAAAGCTTCAAAACAAAAAGGCAAAGCCAAAAAGGTCTTTGCAAAATTATATGAGCAAGTCGAGGCAATGGAATAGCCGGCGGGTTGAGACAAAATAATAGCCAGTGTGAAATTTCATGCTGGCTTTTTTGTGTCTTAAATTTGAAATTATACAGGCGGGGCACGGGGTGGCGGCCGACGCTTATGCAAATTTAGAGACGGTAAATCTACAATTTTAGGGCGTTTATACGCATCAATAATGGATAGATAATGTGCGACTTTGTCATCAACAAACAATGTTATTTCTGAAAAGACGCATGTATCGCAATGGCCAATTTGCAAATGAAGGGGAATGTCATCAGGCTCTTCAATTTCTGAATAATTACCATCCTCGTCCAACATTAAATAGACCAACTGGTTGCCCGAGCAGATCACCATAATATTTTCTGAATTTGTAAGTTTAAACACATTGCGGGTATTGGCCGAAACCAATAGGGGTAAAATAGTTTGCAACAATAGAGCAAAAACCACAATAAAAGACGCACGGTAAAACCGTGTTTTTGACATTTTAACATTCAAATTTCGGCTGAAATTCAACAAAATGGCATCCATTATTAGGTTGAGAATATAGGCAAACTAGATTATTTTGTTTTTGGCATATTTTTGCCAAATGGTTTGACTTCGAACATAGCTTTTAGTGTGGTTTGATTGTCAAATGTTAGCTCGACCTCAACCATATTGCCAACGGCAAAGGCCGCTTCATCTAAGCGAAACAGCATGAGATGGTAGCTATGCGGGTTAAAGCTTTGTATGCCATTGGCCGGAATGTCAATCGAATCCACTTTGCGCATGCGCATGATGCCATTGTCCAACGTGTGGGTATGTAATTCTACCTTTTGAGAGCCTTGTGCGGTGGCAGAAATAACATTGATTGTTTGATCAGAGTTATTTTTGATCTCAAAAAAAGCCCCAGCTACTTTTTTGGGCGATACGCGCAGCCATGGCTCGGTAATTACCAAATTATCCGCCGCTTGCACGCCGGTGGTGAAGGCCATTATAAATATGACCATGAGTGAAAATATTTTCTTCATTTTCTATCCTTTCGGTTTTAAGTTTACCTGACAATTTTAGAAGAAAAATCGTTTAAAACACAGACTTAAATTGGCAGAAAGACCATATGTCGCATGGCTTAGCGTCAGCAATTCATATAGAAACTTCAAGGCTGTTCTTGTTGAATTTGTTCGGCTTGGTGCGCAATGGTTTTGGAGCCATCATCAACTTCAATTGTAGCCTTGTCTTCATCTTCATAAACGTCTTTCATTTCTTTTTTAAAGATATTTATGCCTTTGGCAAAATCGCCCATAAAACTCGAAAATTTATTGCGGCCAAATAGCAAAAAAGCCAAAATAACCACCAATAATATTTGTGTCCAACCTGGCATGATAAGCTCCTTTTGTTAAACCCGTTTTTCAGTAACGTTGCCGTTAAAATCGATAAAAATAGCGCGTTGTAATTGCGGAAACTTGTGCCAAACCGCATCTATCTCGTGCATTGGCATGATGTAAAATGCCGTCGATAGCATATCCGCGGTGAGGCTATCAGTGGCGATTACAGAAACCGAGGCATAAATATTGGCGCTCAAACCGGTTTTGGGGTTTAGCAAATGATGATGGCCGTTGCCTGAAAAGGGGCTACCATAACCGCCAGATGTGGCGATGGCTTGGTCATTCATTTTTACCAGTTGCGCAATCTGGCTTTGGTCTTGCGGTGAAGTGATACCAATTGTCCAGTTTCGGCCATCTTGATGCGTGCCCAAAGCAAATGTCTCGCCCATATTTACCAGTATATTTTCAAAGCCATCTTGGCGTAAAATGTCGCTTATTTTGTCGGTCAAATACCCCTGCGCCACACCGTTAAGGCTGATGGCCATATTGGGTTTGGCGAGTGAAATTTTATTGGCGCTGAGTAAAATGGCCTCTGCGCCGACCAGCTCAAGCACCTTGTCCAGCTCGGCTGCCGGAATGTCGGCATTTGAACCAGAAAAATGGGTCTGATAAAATTTCCATAACGGCTGAATGGTCACGTCAAACGCGCCATTGGTTAGTTGAGAATAGGATTTACAGCGTGACAATAGCTCGACCAATTCGAAATTTGGATTGCGCAATTGACCTGTTGCATTGAGCCTTGAAATGTCACTATTGGGTTTGAACAGGCTGAATATAACCTCCAACCGTTCAATCTCATTTTCGCATTTTTGGAACAGGATCTTGGCTTGGGTTTCGCTGGCCGCATATAATGACATTTGCGCCGCCGCACCCATTGCTACGCCCTGCCATTTGTATAATTCTAGCTTTTGTGGTGCGGCTTGCACGCCATTGGCCTGCAATGTGCCGGCGGCCATCACACTGGCCGAAACACTGATAAAGCGCCGTCTAGTTGGTTTCATAGTCACCTTCATCTCCCCATAAATAATCAAGTGGAATGTCGTTAAACGCCACCACAATGCCGTTATATTGTTGTGCAAAATTCTCGGCATCGGATTTTTGCCCAAATGGAATGGTTTCGCGCGCGCCCATACCACCACGTTTGTCGCTGTTAATCACGTAGAATGCGGTTTTAGCTTTAATCCAAATGCCATCGACTTGCGGGTTGTCATAGCTGGTGGCTTGCCCCATATCGTGTACATAAATGACCGATAGATTTTGCGCTTCACCCGGCATCGAACGATAAGCGAAAGCATCTCTCACTTGCGAAAACCATAAGGATTTCTCTTGGCCTTTTTCAAACACTTGGGCTTTGGGGCCGATGTGATCGGCGACAATCATTGCGCAATAAAAACCAATGGAATCACGAGTCATTTTTTCGGGTGATGGCAGAATGGTATCTTCACCACACGAACTCAAAAATATCGTCATAATTAACAAAAAACTGAGTCTTAACGATTTCATATTTGCCGCCTTTTAAGAATATATCCGGCGAGGCCTAACGGCAAAACCACCCACAGCGCCATAATCAAACCCAGCATCAGGTCGCTGGTTTTGTTTTCGGCACTCAGGCCGGTCATGCCCGAAAGCAAAGCGGTTTCGCTGCTAGAGGTGAGATTATACATGCGGTAACTGTCGGTTGGGTTGATCAACATTAGCCATTTGACGGTTTCTGAGCTGATCACCCGCTGGCTATCGGCAGCCAAAATGGCCAGCAAACCCATATCGTAAAGCAACACAAATACCAACCACACGCCAATGGCAATGGCGGCTGCGGTCGAGCGGTCTTTGACCGCCGCGCTGATCACATAACCAACACTTAAAAACACCGCGCCCAAAAAGATTGACGATAATAGTAATTTTAAAAAACTCTGCCAATCATGCGCCAAAAAATTAGATTCTGAGCTGAGAGCAATGGCAAAACCAGCTGCGCCATAGCCAATCAATATCGCCACCGATAGCAGAAATAAATGACCAATGAATTTACCAATGATGATTTGATTGCGGCTGATCGGATAAACCAATAGCAAGGTTAATGTGCCGCGCTCAGCCTCACCAACAATGGCATCATAAGCCAAAAGCAACGCAATCAACGGGATGAAAAATATACTTAAAGATGACAGGCTGACCACCGTCACCGCCAGTGGGCTGATGCTGGTTGTACCCATTGGCGCGCTGCCCAAAAAGCTTAAAGTTAGCGCCAGCAAAGCCATCACCAAGGTGATCATCACCACCCAGCGATTGCGCAAACCATCGCGCGATTCTTTTAAAATCAGCGTCCAAATCTTATCC
>NVUS02000248.1 GCA_002402005.2 OCS116 cluster bacterium
CCAACCAAGCCCAAAGCCACAGCCGTCATCGCACCCACACGGGCGACACCCAATTTTTGTAAAAACTCTAACATATGCCTCTTCTCTCATTGCCAAGCAACCTATCCGCCAAGATGTTGCTCTCACTCAAATAATTCATCATTGCCTCGGTGGATTTGCCGCCTCATCATGTTGCTACATTCTGAGATAAATCCACTAGGCAAGTTTTACCCCCTATTTGGTAAACAGAGTATTAACGATTTTCATGAACTAGGAAAATATTGCCGACCCGAAAGGCCAATTACATGTGGAAAAGCCGTGTTACCCACAAAATTTCACCCATAGGTTGTAAATTGCCAAACTTGAATCGTTAAAAGAGTCCCGTTTGAAGGCTTGAAACGGGTGGATTTGACGAAGTGATTTGTTTTTGAGCTAACCATTTGTTTTTATTAAAAATTAACTTAATAAATGCAAAATCTAGGCATAAAAAAACCGAGGAAAATAAAGGCATTTGACCTTATTTTTCTCGGTTTTATAGAAGCATACGCAATACAATTGCTTCTAACTGTTTTGCTTAAGCATTAAGCATTAAGCAAATTTATAATTTATGAAAGATAGTTACTGCCATCTGCACGGTATTTTTGAATGCGGGTTGTGCGCAGCCCAGCCAAGCCGTGTTTGTCGATAGAACGTTGCCATCCTAAAAATTCTTCAACGGTTAGGGTATAACGTGAGCAAGCTTCTTCTAAGCTTAATAAGCCTCCACGTACAGCGGCGACAACCTCTGCCTTACGGCGGATCACCCAACGGCGTGTATTGGTGGGGGGTAGGTCATTGACGGTAAGCGGGCTACCATCTGGGCCGATGACATAATTTACTCTAGAACGATACTGATTTGCCATAACTCATACTTCCAAACTTGTTTAACCAGAGACTACAGGATGAGTTTTAAAAATTGACTAACGTGTAAGGTAAACGAAAGGTTGACGCGAAATTTTTGGTTAAGGGTTTGGAAACATTTACAATTCTGCCACATAAATGTGGCAGAATGATGGATAGGGTTATGATGATGAAATAGGGCTCTAAGCCTCTATTTTCCTTACATTTTCGAGCTTAACGCTGCGATCGCCAAGGTTTAATACACTGGAACTGCCAGTCATATCGACGCCAGTTACCACGCCAGAAACCATTGTATTGGGGGTCAGTGCTTCTTCAGAATCATTGGTTGCGTTGACTTTAATTGTGTATAACCCGTTCGGCAGGCTTTGCCCGCTATTGTCTTTGCCGTCCCAAGTGAAGTTATTATTGCCTATTCTGAAATCTGTTTTGGTGGCATAAACCACTCTGCCAGCACTGTTGGAGATGATGATGCTGCTGTCCGCTGGTGCTTGGTCAAATTCGACATCCCAAGTGGCCTTGTCATTCTGTAAATTGGTGGTGCTGCCTTCAGCGGTTACGGTCTTGCCAATATAGCCGACAGATGAGGTCATGGTTTGTTGGCTGAACAATCTGGCCAGTTCTTCCAAATTGGTATTGGCTTTGACCTGTTGTTCAACCTGAGTGAATTGCACCATTTGTTGGGTGAATTCACTGGTTTTTAGCGGTTCAAGCGGGTTTTGATTTTTAAGCTGGGTGGTGAGCAATTTAAGAAAAATATCAAAATTATCAGCAATTGTTTTCTGCTTAACGGCTGTGTTGCCGGCATTTTGAGCGCTCAACTCTGCAGATACGGAGGCGATGGTCATGTTATATTTCCTTATTCACTAAATGCTGCGGTCAACGGCGGTGGATGTTACGTGGAGCGGGATGTGGCTGGCCACCATTTCGACCATTTCCTCATCCAATGGCTTATTGTCATTGTCTGGTTCAGTGCCGTTCTGCTCGTCAGCGGCCTGATCAAAGAAATTCTCGGCAAATGTACCGCCATTCTGGGCATTCTGATCGAGTGACACTTCAACTTCGACATCTTTGCCATCAAAACCGGCATCATTTAAGGCCTGCTCTAAAGCGCGGCTGTCGCGTTGTAGCAATTCAAATACATCATTACGTTCAGTCACCATATGGGCTTTGACGCCGCCACCCTGTTTGAGAGTGAGCTTAATGTTGATGCGGCCCAATTCGGCTGGGTCTAACCTGATCTGAAATTCACTATTGCCCTTATTAAACTGTTTGCTCATTTGAAATGCCATGCTGTTTAACGGCAAGTTTTGCGACAATTTGCCATTTTGCATCGACAATTTAACATTCACACCATTGTCTTGAGTGTTGAGGTCTAAAGATTGGTTGGCAGTATTATTTTGCAATTGGTTTAAAAAGTCCATTGGGCTTTTTTCACTTATCTTGTCCAATGCAGATGGCTTATTGATGTTATTTACGGCCATTTCTGTGGTTGATTTCACATTATTATAAGCAGCGGTCAATTGACTGTGTGTGGCACTGGTGGTTTTGTCAGCATCAGCGCTTAGGCTTTGCCCGCCAGTCTCGGTATTTTGGGTTTTGTCATAACGGCCAGCATATTTGCTCACCTGAGCGCCGGTTTGGTTGGCGGCATTTTGCAGCGCAGCGTCATTCTGTTTGGCATCAGGCTGGTCAGCTTTTTGAATCTTGTCACCAGTCTTGGCTTCGGGTTTGTCAGTCGGAAATAATGTAGACATATCAAATGAAGCGTCATCCAATTGCGCTAGATCAGTTATATTGTTAGCGCCCAATGTGGCGACAATTTTTTGCAATATATCTTTAACACCGTTAAAGTCACGGTTTTGGGTTTGGTCTAACAATGCGCCCAATTCGGCTAACATTTTTTCGGCTTTTGGGCTAAGGTCAAGTGAACCAGCTTCGCTTAACATGTTTTTCACAAAGCCAATAATCTTGCCAGCTTGTTCAGGTGTTAGGCCGATCTTGGCCAAATCGTCGGATGATAGATTTTCAAATTTCTCAATCAAGCCCTGCAACGTCTTCTCGATGGCTGATGGCTCTTTGCTAACCGACTTGGCTGCCACTTGTTGATCAGCGGAAACTTCAACCGCTTCAAGGCTGGTTTTTTCCGATGCCAATGGTGTGGCCGTTTTGCCAATAATTTGTTCAACTATACCGTTAGGCACAATATCGTTGGGCACAATATTCGGAGACACTATATTGGCCGCCACTTGTTGCGCGGTGTCAACCACGGTTTCGGTAGAGACAATTGCCTTTGCCGCTTCGCTTAAGCTTAACTCGCTAAGTTTGCTGGTCGCCAATTCACCCGCCAATATTGGGTTTTCAATCAGCGCCGCGTCAATGCCGGTCTCGCCTATAGTTGGATCGGTAATTTCAACTTTCACTTCAACCGGCACTTGCGTTTGCTCGATATCTTGCTCCGCAACCATACTAGAGAATTCTTGCCCTACCTGCTCCTGATTATCATGTTTGACAAGTTCTTTAGCCGGGTGATTCTTTGCCGCATGTATATCATGCTTTTTTACCTGATGCTGTTGCGCACTGGCAGCGGTGGTCATCGGTTTCTGAAAGGTCTTTGGAACGGGTGCTAATTTATTCATAATGGACTTTTATTGGTTTTAATTTCGTTACCTATAACAATGCAAACAATGTGCCATTTATTTTATTTGGCTAATCTACTGATATATATAGGTTTTGATAATATGCCCCAAAATACCGATAGGAATGATTTGACATATAGGCACTGCTTTAGGTAAAAATTGCCGATCTGTAACTAAAATGATAGATAGACCATGTCACAAGCCACACTAATTCACAGCAAATTACGTAACTATGCCC
>NVUS02000249.1 GCA_002402005.2 OCS116 cluster bacterium
AAAGCTGACAAACCAGTTGTTGTTGATTTTTGGGCAGAATGGTGCGGCCCGTGTAAACAAATCGGCCCAGCGCTTGAAGAGCTATCTGAAGAATTGGGCGATAAAGTGACCATTGCCAAAGTGAATATTGATGAGAATCCAAACACCCATACCATTTATGGTGTGCGCGGCATTCCAACCATGTTGATTTTTAAAGACGGCGAATTGGCTGCCACCAAAGTTGGCGCTTTGCCAAAAGGTAAAATTGCTGAATGGATTGAAGAAAACGTTTAAGTTTTTTGAAATGACAAATTTAAAGCCGTTGATAGTGATGTCAGCGGTTTTTTTGTGTTTAATGCTGTTCTATATAATGTAGCACATTGCCGGCTTGATAAAGCGAGCCGCAGATGAGTATGCGGGCTGGCTGGGTGCATTCGGCTTTGATTTGTTCTAATGCCTGGGCAAAATGACTGGCCGTTAAGGCTTTGATGCCAACTTTTTGTGCCATTTGTTGCATGTCTTTGGCACTAAAGCTATTTGGTTCGTTTTCAATGTCTAAGCAAAAAGCAGTTGGGTTGAATTTGGCAAAGGGGGCTAAAAACTCATCGGCCTGTTTGCTATTCATCATGCCGATCAACATATAGAATGGCTTGGGATTGGCCTGCTGTAATTTGCCGAGCAATTGCGCCAAGGCGATGCCGCCAGCGGCGTTATGGCCGCCGTCAAGCCATATTTCGGCATCATCACCTGCGAGGTCGTAAAGGGCGTTTGAGTCTAGTCTTTGGAAGCGGGCTGGCCATTTGACTTGGGTTAGGCCGGTGGCCAATAGGTTTTCATCTAAATCATCATCCAATAGCTGCTCGACGGCGGCAATGGCCAAGCTGGCATTCTGTATTTGGTGTGCGCCTTGTAGAGCTGGTAAAGGCAAATCGCGTAGGCCGGTGAGGTGTTGATAGATGAGCCGGCCGCGTTCCTCATAGGCTTGGAAATCTACACCATAAGCGGTGATCGGTGCATTATTTTCTTGTGCAACTTTTTCGACCACCTCAAACGCTGGTGTTTCTTGCGGGCCAATGATGACGGGGCAGTTTTGTTTGATGATGCCGGCTTTTTCGAACGCGATGCCGGTCAGTTTGTCACCTAAAAATTGCACATGATCGATGCTGATTGGGGTGATGATGGACAGGGTGGATTGTGCCAGCACATTGGTGGTGTCAAACCGGCCACCGAGGCCAACCTCTAAAATCAGATAATCGGCGGGGATGCGCGAAAAGGCTAGAAAGCCCGCGGCTGTGGTCATCTCAAAAAATGTAATGGCCGCGCCATCGTTGATACGTACGACTTCTTCTAAGGTTTTGACCAGATAATCTTCGCTAATATCGGCGCTTTTGCCGGCCGCGGTCGCCAGATTAATCCGTTCGTGAAAGCGCACCAAATGTGGTGACGTATAGGCGTGAACACGTTTGCCATGCGCCTGTAATATGGCTTTGATATAGGCGCTGGTCGAGCCTTTGCCATTGGTGCCGGCAATGTGGATGACCGGCGGCAAATTAAGTTGTGGGTTGCCGAGTTTTTCGAGCAAAACCAACAGCCGGTCTAATGAAAGATCGATCATTTTGGGGTGTAAATCATGCATACCCGCCAATATCTGGTCGCTTTTGAGCATATATTTTAGGATTCTGAGACGACTATCTCGCCTTCAACTTCTTGAATCTCTTCAATCAACTCTGGTGCGGCGAAATTGTCAGGTGTCGCAGCAGGCTTGTTTAAGAACATCAGCACCAAACGGGTGATGGTGTCGCGCAATTTATGGCGATGCACCACCATGTCGACAATGCCATGCTCGTATAAATAATCAGAACGTTGGAAGCCTTCGGGTAGTTTTTCGCGGATGGTTTGCTCGATGACGCGTGGCCCGGCAAAGCAAATCAGCGCATCAGGTTCGGCAATGTGGATATCGCCCAACATGGCGTATGATGCAGTTACACCGCCCGTTGTCGGGTCAGTAAGTACCACAATATAAGGTAAATTGGCTTCACGTAATTTTTGTACCGCCACGGTGGTGCGTGGCATTTGCATTAGGGATAAAATGCCCTCTTGCATGCGCGCGCCGCCAGATGAGGCGAACAAAACAAAGCCAGTTTTAAGCTCGATGGCCTTCATCATGCCAACAATAATGCCTTCGCCAGCGGCCATGCCTAGTGAGCCGCCCATAAAGCCAAAATCTTGCACGGCGGTGACCAATTCTAGGCCGTTAACTTTGCCAACACCCAGTTCGACACTGTCTTTATTGCCGGTTTTGGTTTTGGCAGCTTTTAAGCGGTCAATATAGCGTTTTTCATCGCGGAATTTAAGTGGGTCAAGCGCCACGTCAGGCACTTCGATAGGCTCATATTTGCCGTCATCATACCAAATTTCGAAGCGTTTTTTAGCCCCGATGCGCATATGATGTTCGGATTCTGGAATGACAAATTGATTGGCTTCGACATCGCGATGAAATACCATCTTGCCCGATTTGGGGCAGGTGATCCATAGGTTTTCGGGTGTGTCTTTTTTGGTAAGCATGCCCTGAATGCGGGGTCTTACAACGTTTTTAATCCAATTCACTTGTTAACTCCAATTCGTTTAACGCGCGTTTATTATGGCTTGTTTTAATGACTTAGTCAGATTTGTCAATTGCTCAAACGTTTCAGCTGTGGCCTTGCCATTTTTATCCATTGTATTCGGGATAATGTTAACCAGAGCTGAACCAACCACCACGCCATCGGCAAATTTAGCCACCGCTGCCGCATGTTCGGGGGTTCTGATGCCAAAACCCACGGCAATTGGCAAATCAGTTGCCGCTTTAATCGGTATGAGCGCATTCTCAACCACTGAAAAATCGGGCGTTGCGGTGCCCGTTATGCCATTGATTGATACATAATATAGGAAGCCGCTGGTATTTTGCAAGACGCGGGGTAAACGCTTAGCGTCAGTTGTCGGCGTTGCCAAGCGGATGAAGTTGATGCCATTCTCAATGGCTGGCAAGCATAATTCATCATCAGCCTCAGGCGGTAGGTCGACAATGATCAGGCCATCGACACCCGCTTCTTTGGCTTGGTCAAGGAATTTATCGCAGCCCATGTGATAGATGGGGTTGTAATAGCCCATCAAAACAATCGGGGTGTCTTGATCATCTTTGCGAAATTCACGTACCATTTGCAGGGTTTTGGCAACGGTTTGGCCGGCGGCCAATGCCCGTTCGTAAGACAATTGAATGGTGACGCCTTCGGCCGCAGGGTCGGTAAACGGCATGCCCAATTCTATGACATCTGCGCCGGCAGCGGGCAATAATTTAAGCATTTTTAAGGCATCATCATAATTGGGGTCGCCAGCAGTGATGAAGCAATTGAGAGCGGCATGGCCTTGCGCTTTGCATTGTTGGAATTTAGCATCGAGGCGGGTGGTAAAATTAGTCATCTGTTTGTCCTCTATACTATATTTCTTGGCCAAGATGCTCGGCAACGGCAAAAACATCTTTATCGCCACGGCCACATAGATTCATCAGAATGATCTGATCTTTGTCCATTGTCGGAGCTAATTTGGCGACATAAGCCAGCGCATGGCTTGGTTCTAATGCGGGGATAATGCCCTCTTGAAGCGTGCAGAGTTGGAAGGCTGCCAAAGCTTCTTTATCGGTGGCATTGACATATTGCACCCGGCCAATTTCTTTTAACCAGCTATGCTCTGGGCCAATGCCGGGATAATCTAAGCCGGCTGAAATGGAGTGGCCTTCGAGAATTTGGCCATCATCATCTTGTAATAAATAAGTGCGGTTGCCATGCAATACGCCGGGCTCGCCACCTGCCAATGAGGCACAATGCTCATCAGTGTCAAGGCCTTTGCCGCCGGCTTCGACGCCATAAATTTTTACGCTTTCGTCATCCAAAAACGGATGGAATAAGCCGATGGCGTTTGAACCGCCGCCAATACAGGCGACCAACGCGTCAGGCAATCTACCTTCTTCTTGTTGTATTTGCTGTTTGGCTTCCTCGCCAATGATGCTTTGGAAATCACGCACCATCATCGGGTAGGGATGGGGGCCAGCGGCGGTGCCAATGATGTAGAAAGTATCTTCGACATTGGCAACCCAGTCACGCAGGGCTTCGTTCATCGCGTCTTTTAACGTGCCAGCACCATTGGTGACGGCGACGATTTTTGCGCCCAAAAGTCGCATGCGGAATACGTTGGGTTTTTGGCGTTCAATGTCTTTTGCGCCCATATAGACTGTGCATGGCAAACCAAAACGAGCCGCGACGGTGGCTGCGGCCACGCCGTGTTGGCCGGCGCCGGTTTCGGCAATGATGCGTTTTGCACCCATGCGTTTGGCCAGCAAAATTTGGCCGAGGCAATTGTTGATTTTATGTGAACCGGTATGGTTGAGCTCATCGCGTTTGAAATAGACCTTGGCACCACCAAAATGTTCGGTTAAGCGTTCGGCTAGATAGATTGGGCTGGGGCGGCCGGTATAATATTTGCCCAAATGTTTCAGCTCGGCGGCAAAAGCCGGGTCGGCTTTGGCAGTGTCATAAGCTTCTTCGAGTGCTAAAATATTGGGCATTAGGGTTTCGGCGACAAACCGGCCGCCAAAAATGCCAAAAAAGCCGTTTTCATCCGGGCCTTCACGCAAGCCATTTGGTTTTTTTTCACTCATTATTTATTCCCTTTTGCGCTCTGAATAAACGCTTTGATCAGAGCTTTGTCTTTCACCCCACGGCTGATTTCGACCGCGGAGGAGATATCGACATTGTCAATGCCCGATTGTTGCATAGCCAGCTGCACATTGCCAGCATTTAAGCCGCCGGCCAACATGGTTTGGCAGTTAAATTTTTGGTCGTTTAGTAGATTCCAATTAAACGGCTGGCCATTGCCACCGGGCAACTCTTCACCCGCCATGGGTTTGGTATCGAATAGCAAAATATCCACTATATTTTCGAATTGCCGGGCGGCGTCAATGTCATCCATTGTCTCGATGCTGACAGCTTTGATGATTTTTAAATTGCTGGTGGCTTTGATGTCTTGGCAAAAAAGCGGTGTTTCATCGCCATGTAATTGGATATAATCAGCGCCCAATTTGTTGATTTCCCACATCTCATCATAAGACGGGTTCAAGGTCAGCACCACGCGCTCTAACTTTGTCGGTTTTGCATATTCAATCAATTTGCCAATGGTTGGCAGATCGATATGGCGCGGGCTTTTGGCAATGCTAACAAAGCCAACAAAATCAGCGCCTGCCTGGGCACATATATCGACAAATTCGGGGGTTTTGATGCCACAGATTTTAATAAGATGGGTCATATATGCCGCCTATAAGTCTGCATAGCGGACAGATTGCCAAATGTCGTTTGCCATGGTTTCGGGTTTTTCTGCTTGGGTGATGGCGCGGCCAATTACCAAATAATCAGCGCCTTGGTTGATGGCCTCAGCCGGGGTCATCACGCGTTTTTGGTCATGCGCGGCAACGCCTTTGGGGCGGATGCCCGGTACAATGGTTTTAAATTCTGCGCCGCACGCGGCTTTGATGTCGGCAATCTCATGGCTAGAACAGACCACGCCATCAAGGCCACAATCTTGCGCCAATTTGGCCAGATGGATGACTTGCTCGGAGGCGGTTCGGTTCATGCCCAATTCTTGCATGTCGGCATCTTCCATAGAGGTGACAATGGTCACGCCGATGAGCATCGGGCGGGTATAGCCCAAGGTTTCGGCCTCATTGATGGCCGCTACGGCGGCTTGCATCATCTGCCGGCCGCCTAATATGTGAATGTTGAGCATGAAAGGCTCAAGCGGCAATAATGCGCGAATGCCAGCGGCGACTGTATTGGGGATGTCGGACAATTTAAGATCGATGAATACCGGCATGCCCAGATCGACAATCTGTTTGACACCTTGCGGGCCATTTGCGTTGAAAAACTCCATGCCTAATTTCATCCCGCCGACCTTATCGGCTAAAGATTTGGCTAGCTTTAGGGCGTGGCCTAAGTCGGGCGTATCGAGCGCCACAAGCGTGGGATTATAAGGGTTATTGCTATTCATATCGATCTAATTTTGTGGCAATTGTTTGACATTGGGGGTGGCGGCGCTTTGCTCAGCGCGCTTGCGTAAATCATCGGCTTCATTGTGCCATCTATGAGCTTTGCTGCGCTCGACCCGTGAGGCTCTACGATATTTATGTTGGCCAAACCATGTGAGGGTGCCGCCCAGCAAAAGACCGATGAAAATGGCAATGAGAATGACAATATAAAGCGGCAATTCCAAGCTAAAAGCTGGGTCTTGTGCGTTAAATGGGTCTAATGAAATGTCGATAATGTGGCGGTTGGCAACCAGCAAAAAGCCTGCAACCAGCAAGATAGGAAAGGTGATTAACCAGCGGAAAATACGTCTCATAAGCGCCTCTATTTAACTATTATTACGAATATAGAGACATTATCGGCGGCTTGCAATGGCAAGACCCATAAAATCACTATAATTTTATGGGTTTAAGTATAATTAATTAGCTGTTTAAACGGTCGCGTAATTCTTTGCCGGTTTTGAAGAAAGGCACGTATTTTTCTTCGACTTGTACAACTTCGCCGGTGCGCGGGTTGCGGCCGGTGCGGGCTTTGCGATGTTTGATAGAAAATGCACCAAAACCGCGTAATTCAACACGGTCGCCACGTGACAGGGCATCGGTAATTTCATCAAAAATTTTGTTGACGATGCGCTCAATGTCGCGCTGGTAAAGATGCGGATTGGCATCAGCTAGCTTTTGTATCAGTTCAGACTTTATCATATTTTAATCATTCCCAAAGATGAATAAGAGTTTATTATTAAAAACCTTACCATAGCCTAAAATGACTGGCGAAATTATGATTAAAATAAACTATATGTAAAAAGTACCATTCTTATGATGGTTAATACTTAAGGGGAAGCTAAGCCTGATTTGTTGAAATGTAAAGGATTTTCGGCCTAAGAATTGTTTTTTTGAGATAAATCAGTAAATAATAACTTGGCTTTTAATTGAGCATTAGTGCCATAAGGCCTGTAGAGCTTATGTTTTTGCCGCTATTTATATCGAAAAATTTTATGCCGGCCAAAGCATTTATTTCCATTTTTAAAAACTGGTTGAGGCTGCCTTGTTCAAATAAAGGTGGAGTCCAATCGATGATTTCTAAATCTTGATAAGTTTTGTCATCTTGTTGCAGCTGATTCTTGAGCCAATCTTCGGCGTCATTAATATCGCCAATGGCATCGATGAGGTTTTCGGCCAAAGCTTGGCGGCCAGAATAAACTCGACCATCGGCCAATCTTAAGGCGTCGGCCATGTCCAATTCGCGCCGTTCAGACACCAAACCGACAAACCAATCATAGCTGTCTTTCACCGAAATTTCGACTTGTTGGCGCACTTCATCAGTCAATGGTACCATGCCAGATGGCTCGGCTTTCAGCGGTGCGCTTTTGACGGTTTGCATTTTAACCCCGACTTTGTTGAGCAATTCGACATATTCGGGCCATTGATAAATAACCCCGATAGAGCCAGTTATTGTATTGCCGCTGGCGAGGATATGATCGGCCGCGATGGCTGAAATATAACCGCCTGAAGCCGCTACGCCGCGCATAAGGGCGGTAACCGGTTTTTTGGCGGCGATTTTGCGGATGGCTAAATATATATCTTCCGAACCAGTAACTGTGCCACCGGGGCTGTCGATGATGACAATTAGGCCGGAGACTTTATCTGATTTTTCTATTTCCTTCAGCTGGGCGAGCAAGCGGTCATCACGGTAGATGATGCCCGAAATTTCGATGCTGGCAATGTGCTGTTGGCGGATGGAGAAAGAATTGTTATTGATGCTCACGGCACTGACCGCAATGAGGCCGACGATTAGCACCGCCACGGCCATAAAGCGCCAGAAAGTCAGGTGGCGTTTGAGGTGACGTTGTTGGGCGATTTCGTGGGAGTTTAGTGGCATGAGTTGGAACTCTGATTTTGATTTGTCTGTTGGGGGTCATCATAATGCGGAATGAGAATAATGGAAGTGGTAAATGTGGTTTTGGGATGAGAATTGTTGGGATGTGATGCGGGTTACGAGAAGACAGTTGGCTGGTCGTTGAGGCTCTGGAAGTTTGCGTCTTTACGCCCACCTGTCGGCGGGCTAGCAGCACTGCACCCCAAGGGCACTTTGTCGCTTCGCTCTTTTTGACCTAGCACTGCGTGCGTTCGCTCCGCTCTCTAGCTAAGCCACTCAGCCGCTGGTCGGAAGCCAATTCACCACCCCAATCAACTACATTACGCATAGTGAGCTGGAGTTTGGCGACACTCTGAATTCTGGTGCCACACTGCAATCTCAGAATTTACTACTTGGTGCTATACTGCTTATTATGGAAAAAGGGTTCGA
>NVUS02000025.1 GCA_002402005.2 OCS116 cluster bacterium
CCACCATTCCTCATCATTGTTAAATTCTGGGTCCACATCAATGATGATGCCCGAAAATTTGAACAATCGATGAATGACGCGTTCGCCAATTCCAAATTTTGCCGATTCCATTTTCATGTTTAATACTCAACCACATTTAAATTAAATTTGATTTTGCCACAAAATGTGGCAATCATATATATATATTTCTATTATTTTTATGATTTAGGTTTTTTATGAACATACTTGTTGAGATTGTATCGCCATTCTTTTGTTTTATTCTAATTGGTTATGTTTTTGGCAAAATATTTGATGGTACAGATGCTGGGCTTTATTGGCTGAATAAATTTATTATCTATTTGGCCGTGCCGGCTTTGTTGTTTTCATTATTGATAAAATCGCCGATCGAAGATATGGCCAATATTGGCTATATCCTCACCACAACATTGATTACCTTTGGCATATTTGTGGTCAGTATGATTTATTTGGTATTTGGGCAGAAACGAAGATTGGGTGACAGCAGTTTGCTGGCCGCTAGCGCGAGTTATGGCAATGTTGGTTATATGGGCATTCCGTTGATGGTGGCGCTGCTGGGTGAGGATGCGATTATACCTGCCACGTTGATTTTGATTTTTGACAGTATGCTGCATTTTATTTTAGTGCCGTTGATTGCGGGGCGTAATGACACTGGTAGTAGTTTTCAGCGTTTTTTGCACAGTTTGATGCAGATTCTAAAAAACCCATTTTTAATCGCTTCGGTATTGGGGGCAATCATTGCGGTGTTTAAATTGCCATTGCCAAGTTTGGTGAGCAATATATCCGATCAATTGGGGGCATCGGCCATTCCGACTGCATTATTTTCGTTAGGGGTTTCGTTATCACTGTCTAAATTTACTGGCGTGAGTTTTGATAAGAGTTTTTTGGTGGTGATGAAATTATTCATTCACCCGGCTTTGGTGGCGGTGATTGTATTGTCACTGGGTATATTTGACCCGATTTGGAGTGCCACAGCGATTATTATGGCGACATTGCCGACAGCATTGAATGTATTTATGATGGCCAAACAATATAATCGGTCGGCTGAAATGGTGTCATCTGTGACATTATTTGGCACGATTGTATCGGTTGGCAGCATATCCTTTATCATCTATCTGGTGGATATATTTCTGCTTAAAATGGGCTGAGGCTAGAGCATCGATTTGGGGGTGACGCCTAAGGGTGATAAAGCCTTTTTCATGATGTTGGTACGCAGGTTGGCAGATTTTTGCAAGGCGAAGAGGCCTAAGCCACGCGCCATTTGCATCGGCAATAGGTTGCTCATCAGGCTGACATTCAGCATGTCGGTGGCTTTGCCGCGGGCGTGAATGTCTAATTTACGTTGTTGGTTATATTTTTGCATAATGTCATCACTGCCAATGTCGGCATTCATATTGTAGGCATCAATGACCAATTCGGCGGCGATGGCGGCATCTTGAAAGCCCAAATTCATGCCTTGTGCGCCGATTGGCGGCAATATATGTGCGGCTTCGCCGACCAAAATGGTGCGGGTTTTGGCATAGGTTTCGCAATTGATATTGGTCAACGGGAAGGCGGCTATATAGCCAATTTCGGTTACTTTGCCGACAATGCCTTGGGTGATTTTTTCGATCAATTCGGCCAATTCATCTTTAGGCAGGTTTTTGATTTGGTCGGCTTTTTCAGCGGTTTCTGACCAGACGAGACTGGTTTGAGAGCCGCCTTTTATATTCTGCATAGGGATGAGGGTGAAGGGGCCGTTTTTGCGATGGAATTCAACCGATTTATTGCCCAAATCACGACTATGTTTAAACGCAAAGCCCAAGGCGACTTGCGGGTATTTTTTGGTGGTGGTTTGAATGCCGGCCGATTGGCGGGCAAAGCTGTTGCGGCCATCGGCGCCGATGAGCAATTTGCTGCCGATATCTGTGTCATCGGCCAAAGTGAGGTCGAGTGTAGCGGCCTGATGTTTAATTGCGGTGATTTGTGTGCCGAACAGGCAGGTGATGTTTTTATATTTGGGTAATTGAGCCGCTAGGGTTTTTAGAATCGCGCCCATGGGTACATTGAGGGCAAAATAATCGATGCCGAGTTCTTGTGCAGTGAATTCGACCTCTGGTGCACGTAATAGGCGGTCGGTTGCATCGACAATGTGTAGTTTTTCGAGTGGGCGGGACAGTTTGTAAAACTCATCGAAAATACCCAGATGCTTGAGCAGGTTGAGTGATGACTGCATCAGGGCAATGTTGCGGGTATCATCCACCTTGGTGATGGCATCCAATGGTTTGGGGTCGATAAGCGCGATGTTTAGATTGTGCTGGGCGAGCAATAAAGCGCTGATCAGGCCGATAGAGCCGGCGCCTGAAATGACAATGTCATAATTGTTATCTGATGAATTCATTGATTGGTGCTCGCTGCAGCGGGGTTCATGCCTTTAAAATAAGGCGGTACATCCATTGTTGGATTCTGATCGAAAAAGTTAAACGGTCTGATGCTAATTTGCATGAACATGGTGGGCATAATCGGCCAATCTTCGGCGCGGGGGATGTGGTCAAAACCCAATGTGGGCCAGAGGACAATGTCTTGATTGTCTATATTTTGTCGATCGGCGACATATTTTACAATGCCTTCGCCGCCGTGGCTTTGGTTGGGGTAATCGCCGGCGGAATATAGCTCGGTCTGGTTATATTTGGTGACCCACAACGAGTTGAGGGTGAATAGAGCGCGCCTTTGGGCATCATCTTGCGGGATGATGCTGGTGCCTTGATGGCCTAATATAAGCTGATATGAAGGGTGGTATTTGAGTTGGTTGGTGCGGTTTTTGTTGACCAAACGCCATTGTTTATGGCTGTGGCTGGGTGAAATGCCGCCTTCTTCTGATATATCCAAGGTTTCGCGCCGCCAAATGCTGGCACGGATCTCATCCTCGGGCAGGGCGATGGGGGCGACAATGTCGGTGACTAGGTTGTTATTGACGCCATCGACATCTAAATCCAAGCGGAAGGAAAAATGATGGCTGTGATAAGGGGCGACGATGGCAGGCGCGATTAGAGCGCCATATTTGGTGTCTTGTTCGGCGCTCACGTCATCTAAGCTTAAGCTTTTGACGCCTTTGGCGGCCAATATGCCGGTGGCGCCAACGCGTATGTCTATCTTGCCATTTTGGCTGAAGATGAAATCAATTACATAATCATAATTGCCCAATACAGGGATGGTTCTGACCACAAGATCGACCATTGGGCGGGTTTGATTGGAATATTCGCCAGCCACGCCATGACGCCATAAAGGCTCGCCTAAGTTACGTTCGAATATGCAAACGGCGCGTTCTATTTGGAACACTTCGCCATTGTCGTTGGACATGTTGATGGTGAGATAAGTGGCGTTAACGGGGCAATCTGCGCCGGGGGTGAGGGAACTTGCCAATAGGCCGAGGCCAAATTCGCCATTGTCTAAAAATGTGCGGTAATACCAGTTGTCACTTGGGTCTTGATAGGGAACGAACATTTCGGCCATTGACATTTGATAGGCAACGTCGCGCTGATTGTCGCCATCTTGAAATTTGACCATGGAGACGATTGGACCGACGCGTTTGTCCATCCGCATGTGGAATTGCCAATTTTGCCAATCGACCAGCACGCCGTCTTTGAGTTTGTAATTATTGCCTTCTGGCGCGATGGAAAAAATCGGGTTGAGTGGTTGGCGGTTGTTTTTGCCGCTTTCATAATCGAATATCGCGGGCGGGGTGGGGATGACGCCGGTATCGACCAGCTCAAGCACTTGTTTGGCTTCGACATCCACCACCGTGAATAGGCCTTCAATTGGGCGGCCATAAAGGTGGTTTTTGGAATGACTGCGTTCGTAACACGGCACTTTGAAAATGCGTTTTAAATCGTAGTTTTGTTTCTCGAAATGGCCGGCTGGGTTGGGCGCGCAATAGATATTGTTAAGGTCGGTAATGTTGCGGGCTTTAAGTGCGGCGATGAATTCTGGGTGTTTGAGCGTGAGCTCGCGGGCGATGTGCCATTCGCGCGCCATCACGCTGGGCTCGACATTGGGGATGAGCTTTTGTGATAAGATTTGGGCTTTGTCGAGATCGAGTTTGATCTCATAGGTTTCGTTGTCTTTATATAATACCACTTTGGCCATGCGGTTGATGGCATCGCCATATTGCCATTGTTTAAGCGTGGTTTTGGGCATTTCTAGCAGGCCGATATAGGGATATTGGCTGTGTTTGTCGGCTAGGTTTTTATCGATCAATATGGCGACGGTCTGGCGGATTTCATCGGCGGTGAGGGCATCCATCGGGTGGGTGACGGCGATGGTTTGTTGCGTGACCAATAACAGTAAAAATGACAGGCAGACTCTAACAATATTTTTCATAATATATTCTTATCGGAAAATATCTTAGAATGACATGATTCCTTTTATTTAAAACAGAAATTTCGGGACTTTTGATGCGCATCAATTTAGTCTATATATGAGATAGTTTAAATGGTTTGAGTATGAATAAAATAGTGAAACGATTGATATATTTGACTTGTATTGGCTTTGTGGCTTTTGCGAGCAGTTACCTATTGTCTTATCGATTTTTTTCCACACAATTATACGACACCTCGTTGGTGCAGCTAGAATTATATTCTGAAACTCTAAAGTCTAAATTGTTTGAATTGCGGCCACTGAACAAAATTCTGAGCACTCACCCGGCGATTTTGCAGGCGTTGGAGAATACTGATAATAATGACCTGTTGGAAGCAACCAGTAAGATATTGTTGAAAAGCCGCAACATTGCGGCGGCATCTGAGGTTTATCTGATGGATAAAGACGGGCTGACCATTGCTGCGAGTAATGCCGGTGCTGAGGGTAGTTTTGTTGGCAATAATTATAGCTATCGACCGTATTTTATTCAGGCCATTGCCGGGCTTTCGGGGCAGTTTTATGCCTTGGGCACACGCTCTAACATTCGCGGCTACTATTTTTCCGAACCGATTTTTAACGGGCAAGAAGTTATTGGGGTATTGGTATTGAAAGTGGCGATTGATAAGCTCGAGGCAATTATTAAAAATACCGATCAAAAATTGTTAATTTTGGATGGGTTTGGCGTGGTGTTTCTATCTAACCAATCTGAATTTCTCTATCAGAAAACCCGTTTATTGACCAAGGATGAACAGGAAAATATAAGTGAGACGCGGCGGTATAATGATAAACAGTTGGGTGATTTGGGATTGAGCCCGCAGAGCCAGTTTTACCGACAGAATATCGTGCAATTATCAAGCGATGAGGGGCGTAAAAATTACATTAAAGCCAGC
>NVUS02000250.1 GCA_002402005.2 OCS116 cluster bacterium
ATTTTGTTCGACTTTCACCTCATATTTCGCTTCTGGTAGATCAAGCTCAATGTCTTCGTTAAAAAAGTAAAATGCCGTGCTGTCATGCATGGTCACCACAATCATTTCGCGGCGTGCATCATCCGGCGTCGCAATGTTTTCAGGAATTGGGAATTCTGCCGCCTCCATACGGTCAGCACACAATCGCCAATGTTCAAACTCGGCCAGTACCGTGCCGTCAAATTTGATGCGCTTCATATTGACCGGCCCACGCCAGAATAATGTTCTCTCATTCACCGCCACCACCGACAGCCCATCACCACGCGGTTGCACGGTCAGCAGATGCGGCGCATAGACTTTCTTCATCGCATACCAAAGCGGTTTTTTGCGGCCATAGCCATCAATCGCCGACCAAGAGGTAACCGGCCAACAATCATTCAACTGCCAAATAATCGTGCCCATACAAGTGGGGCGGTGGCTGCGATAATGCTCAATGCCAAAGGTGATGGCTCGGGCTTGGTTCAGCTGGGTGGTATAATGCCAGTCATCCATATCTTGTGGTTCAGGCAAATGCCCCTCAAGCCCGCTGATCAGCTTATCATTGCCAATGGTGGCCTTTTGGTGATGCCACACACCGGCCGAGGTCGGGCTGAGCGGCTCATCATGCACGCTTTGGCTTAAAGTCGCCCATGTTGGCGGCGCTTGCCAGCCAAATTCCGAGGCAAAACGTGGCACATAATTGCCGTAATTTTCATAACCAATTTCATTCCATACATCCCATTCATGCACGCAACCATGGTTGGGGTCATTGGGGTGAATGTCCATACTGCCCGAATAAGGGCTGCCCGCCCAATAAGGCCGTGTCGGGTCTATCTCGGCAACAATTTTGGGCAGCATATCCAGATAATAACCTTCGCCCCATGTCTCGCCTTTGAGTGGTTCTTGCCAACCCCAGTCAAAAAAGCCCCAAATATTTTCGTTATTGCCATTCCACAAAACCAATGACGGATGCGGCATTAACCGCTCGACATTATACCGCGCTTCGGCTTCAATTTCGGCAGGCAGATCGCCATCTTCGGGGTAGGCGGCACAAGCAAATAGAAAATCTTGCCATACCAACATGCCCGCCTCATCACAGGCTTGATAAAATTCATCACTCTCATAAATCCCACCACCCCAAATGCGCAACAGGTTCATATTGGCGTCTTTGGCTTGGTCGATGCGGGTGCGGTAACGCTCCGCAGTCACTCGTGGTAAAAAACAATCATCAGGTATCCAATTCGCCCCCATCACAAATATTGGTACATCATTAATCACAAAGGTAAAAGCACTGCCAATTTCATCTTGGCTGGTATCGAGCCGTATAGAGCGGAAACCAATTTTGCGTTGCCATGTATCAAGGCTGGTCTTGTTATGGGCGAGGCTAATATTAAGCTCATAAAGCGGTTGATTGCCCAAATTATGCGGCCACCACACTAGCGGGTTTTTCACCTCAAGTTCAACAATGCCATGGCTCTCACCCGCTGCAATGGTCACTTTGGTTTTTACGCCGGCAATCTCTGCATTCAAGCTCAGTGTGTCATCAGATATGCCGTCACGTTCAATTTCAATTTTTATTTTTGCATAGCCGGTATCGCCAACCAAAGTCACTTCTGGCCGTACAGATTTTAACCGTGCGATTGACCAAGTCTCAATATAACAAGGTTTCCAAATACCCGATGTTGCCATGCTTGGCCCCCAATCCCAACCAAAATCACAGGCCATTTTGCGCATATAATTAAACGGCCCCGGGTAATTGTTAGGGCGGTGTTTATATTGTTTTTCAAGTGCCAAACCGGCACGGCGTGGTGAGGTAAACCGCACTTGTAATTTATTGATACCATCCTGTAAGGCGTCCGAAACATCAAACCGATAGGCATAGTGCATATTGGCAGTTTTACCCAAAATTTTGTCGTTAAGGCAAATTTCGGCAATCGTATCTAAGCCATCAAAAACCAAATCATGACGCATCGTTTCGCTGGTGGAATGGTTGAACTCAACACTATATGTCCAGTCCTGCCAACCAATCCAATCTTGCCGAATTTCGTTCAAATCAATATACGGGTCAGCCAGCAAATCGGCATTCATCAAATCCAAATGCACCACACCCGGTATGGAAGCCGCAATTTGCACGGGCAGGGGCGGGCGGCCTTTGGCGTTAATGTTGGGGTCAGTGGCGCAAGACAACATCCAGTCAGATGACAGAATTTTAATTTTTATCGACATAAAGAATACTTATAAATTTAGATTATCGTTAATGCACAATCTAATCTAGCCAGTCAGACAGTTCAATCATTTATTATAATGCGTCGATAAAATTTCGACAGCCTCTTGCTGCACCACATTTTATGCAGCCATCAGATGATGGCCGTTTAGCATAATGTGGCGAATTTATGCAGTTTAAAAACATCATAAATATTTATGGATTTACGCAAACAGAAATAAAGTCAGTGCTTACATAAGCAATTTACTGGCCTGTCTAAACCATTAAAAAAATTTATGTTTTAAAGATAAAATTCAAAAATATTGACATTGTTTGAAAGTCTGCCAACATGACGAAGTTACGTTAAGTAAACCATATATTAGGAGGATGATATGAATTTTTCTAGAATATTTAAATTAAATCAATCAGTTAAAATTTTATCAATGGCGGCACTAAGTGCTGCTTTATTGTCTCAGCCAGTTTTGGCCGAGGAATTTATACTTGAAGGCCAGCGCGCCGCGCCTGTCGTGGGTACACATGGCATGGTGGCAACCAGCCATTCTAAAGCCAGCCAAGTGGCCTTGGATGTGCTTAAAAATGGCGGCAATGCCATTGATGCCGCGGTCACTGCAGGTTTTGTTTTGGCGGTCACTCAACCCCGTTCCGGCAATATTGGCGGCGGCGGCTTTATGCTGATCAGCTCAGAGAAAACCGGCAAAGTGGTGGCGATCGATTATCGTGAAAAAGCCCCCAAAGCGGCTTACGAAAAAATGTTTCAAGATGAAAATGGCGAGGTGGTCAAAAACCGCAGCCGCTTCACGCATTTATCGGCAGGTGTGCCCGGAACAGTGGCAGGTTTTGCTTTGGCGTTAGAACAATATGGCACAATGAGCTTGGCCGATAGCCTCGCCCCTGCCATTAAGTTAGCCGAGGAAGGATTTATTGTCCCCGCACGTTTTGCCGCTGGCGTAAAAAGCCGCGAGGAACGCCTGAAAAGCCGCCCCGCCGGTGCAAAAATGTTCTTTAAACCCGATGGAAGTTTTTATGAGGCTGGCGATTTGTTTGTGCAAACCGACCTTGCCAATACGCTCAAGCGTATAGCTGAGCAGGGCATTAAAGGTTTTTACGAAGGCGAGACCGCCAACTTAATCGTTGCTGATATGCAAGCCAATGATGGCCAAATGACTCTGGAAGATTTAAAAGCTTACACAGCCAGCGTGCGCGAACCCATCCATGGCACATATCGCGGTTATGACATTTATTCCATGTCACCACCAAGTTCTGGCGGCGCGCATATTGTGCAAATTTTAAACACGCTAGAAGCCTACCCAATCCGCAAATATGGCCACAATTCAGCCAAGACCATTCACTTAATGGCCGAGGCGATGAAGCATGCTTATGCCGACCGTGCCGAATATTTGGGCGATACCGATTTTGTCGAAGTGCCGCTTAAAGGCCTAATTTCAAAAGCCTATGCGGCTGAAACCCGCAAAGCCATTGACCCGTTCATCGCCATGCCAAGCAAGGACATCAAACCCGGTGATGCACCCGCCTATGAAAGCAACGAAACCACCCATTTCTCGATCGCCGACAATATGGGCAACGCGGTCAGCAATACCTATACCATTAATTTCAGTTATGGTTCAGGCATTGTGGTGCCGGGTGCGGGCTTCTTGCTCAATAATGAAATGGATGATTTTAGCGCCAAACCGGGTGTCGCCAATGCCTATGGTTTGTTAGGCGGCGCGGCCAATAAGGTCGAACCAGAAAAACGCATGCTGTCCTCCATGTCACCAACCATTGTCAAAAAAGACGGTAAAAACACGCTGATTACCGGCAGCCCCGGCGGCTCACGCATTATCACCACCACATTGCAAGTGTTGATGAATGTGATCGACCATGGCATGAACATTCAATCCGCGGTCAACGCGCCGCGCATCCATCATCAATGGTTGCCCGATGAAATTCGCATCGAGCAAGGCATTAGTGATGACACGGTGAAATTACTCGAAACCATGGGCCATAAGGTGGTGCAAAAACGTGCACAAGGCGCAATTCAAAGCATCGCTATTGATGAAAAAGGCGTGATGTATGGTGCTGGCGATCCACGCCGTTCTACATCATTAGCGCTGGGTTATTAAACCTAAGCAACCACAATAACAAAGGCGGCTCATTGGTTTTGAGCCGCCTTATTTTGTGACCATTGCTCGCGTATCACGCCAAGTTTGATGCTGTCATAATAG
>NVUS02000251.1 GCA_002402005.2 OCS116 cluster bacterium
AAATTGGATGATTTTGTTATATTGGGAACGAATGAAACCAAATCGGGCCTCAATAAAAACCCCACCATATTGGGCGACGTATGCGAAGCTTTGATTGCTGCCTTGTTTTTGGACGGTGGTATGGAGATTGCCAAACCGTTTATTTTAAAACATTGGGATGAGCAGCTGAAAAGCAATCAGCCTCATAAGCAAGATGCCAAGACGGCATTGCAAGAATGGGCGCAAAAGCTGAAATTGCCTTTGCCGCTTTATATAGTTTCGCAAACCACGGGGCCGGCGCATGCGCCGCAATTTACCATTGAAGTGAGTTTGACGAATTACGAAAAATCCGTGGCCAGTGGCCAATCAAAACGCATTGCCGAACAAAAGGCTGCGACAGAGTTTTTGATACGCGAGAAAATTTGGCTGGATCAATAAAATGAATAATGACAATTTACCTAGTTTTGGCGAACAAAAATGTGGCTTTGCGGCGCTTATTGGCGCGCCTAATGCTGGCAAATCAACCTTATCAAACCAAATTGCCGGCGGTAAAATATCGATCGTGACGCATAAGGTGCAAACCACGCGTGCGCGCATTCGGGCCATTGCCATTGCCAACCAAACCCAAATTATTTTGGTTGATACTCCGGGTATTTTTAAGCCGAAACGTAAGCTCGACAAAGCCATGGTTGCCGCGGCTTGGGGCGGCGCGAAAGACAGCGACATTACATTGGTGATTATTGATTCTGCCAAAGGGTTGAATGATGAGAATAGAAATATTCTCAAATTACTGAACAAAGAAAACGCCAAAAACATTTGGTTGGTATTGAATAAAATTGACCTGATTAAAAATGAAAAATTACTGGCGCTGAGCGCAGAGTTTAATGATTTTTTTCCGTTTGAACATAGTTTCATGATCAGTGCAGACAAAGGCCACGGGGTCAAAGGCTTGGTTGCGCAGTTGGAACAAGCGATGCCTGAATCGATCTGGTTATACCCGGAAGAGCAGATGGCTGACATCCCGACCCGCTTGCTAGCATCTGAAATTACACGTGAAAAATTATTTTTGAAATTACACGATGAATTGCCATATTCGCTGACGGTTGAAACCGAAAAATGGACTGAGCAGAAAGACGGTTCTGTGCGGATTGAGCAAATTATCTATGTGCAACGTGGCAGCCAGAAGAAAATTGTTTTGGGCTTGCGTGGTGATATGATCAAAACCATTGGTCAGCAGTCACGTATGGAATTGGCCGAAATTTTGGGCCAAAAAGTACATTTATTTTTATTTGTAAAGGTGCGTGACAATTGGCTGGACGATCCTGAACGGTTGCGCCAGATGGGTTTGGATGTTTAATATCGTTAATTGGTATGAAACGAATATAGTTAATTCAAATTTTAGTATTTCTTGTTAATTTAGCCCCATTAAAAAACCTTATTATTGCAATAAGCTGTTTCAACTTTAGTGGGAATAACATTGCCAATGCGTTTTACACATTATTTAAAATTTATTCTGCCTGTGGTGTTTTTATCTGCCGTCAGCAGCGTACAAGCAGACATCAGTAGAACAGATCTGCAACTTACCAAGCAGGTTTTTGAGACCATTAAGCAAGAAAAATACGGGCGTGCCAAATATCTGATTGGTGAAATGCGAAACAAAGCCGCAAAACAAGTGGGTTTGCATGCGTTATACCGTAGTAGAGGCTATGTAACACACCCGAATGAAATTATTGAATTTATAAAAAAATACCCCAATTGGAAGAATTTAACCAGCATAAAATCTATTATGGAAAAACGGATTTTTCGTGGGCAATATGACGACGCATCTGGCAATCGCTGGTTTGCGGCTTACCCGGCAAAAACTGGTGCGGGCAAATTATTTATGGCCAAGCAGTTGTTTGTGGCGGGTGATGCTGACCGTGCGCTGAAGCTGCTTCGGTCTGTATGGCGCGGGTATGTTTTGGACGTGAAAACCGAAGCCTCAATATTGGCCAGTATGGGACAATATTTTGACCGCTGGGATCATAAATTGCGAGCAGATTTTCTAATGAACGCCAATATGACATCGGCTGCCATTCGTAACGCCGGCTATGCGGGCAGCGCATATACTAAGCTATATGAAGCGCGCACTGCACTTGAGAAGAAGCGAAAAGGTGCGGTTGCAAAATATAATCAAGTGACCAATTCGCTTAAAAAGGATATGGGGCTGCAATATAGTTTGGTGAAATATTACCGACGTATGCGCGATGAATTGAGTGCATTAAAAGTGTTAGAATCTATGGCTGGTGAAAAACAAACAGTCACCAGACAGCATTTATACTGGAGTGAAAAGTTTTTTGTCATTCATATGTTGCTAGATCGCAAGCATGGCAGAAGCATCAAACAACGGGCTTATAGGTTGTTGGCTGGTCATCAGCAATCTACCAAAAGCGTACGTTATACTGATGCGGAATTCAAAGCTGGCTGGGTGGCTTATATACATTTTGGTGATTATGCGTTGGCAAAAAAACATTTTGATCGCTCGCAAAAAAACTCATTCTCCAAAAAAGACCGCGGACGGGTTTATTATTGGCAAGCACAAACAGACCGTAAACTAGGCAATATGTCTGGCTACCAAAGCTATTTGAATAAAGCGGCGAAATATAAATACACATTTTATGGTCAGTTGGCGGGCGAACGCATTGGTCAGAATATCATTCGAATCCCCTCGCCGCCCCGGGGCGATGGCGGGTATTTAAGAAAAATACAACAGAATATTCATGCTGATTTCATTCGAATTTATAACTATCTTGGCCAGAAAAAACAGTTAAAGTACCATTATTCAAAATTACGTGTACCGATAAAAAGTGCCAGCCATATGGTCAGCCTGATTGATTTTGCACGCACTCAAAACAATACGCATTATGCTATGGATACAGCCCGTAAGGGGATGATAAAGGGTTGGGATTTGCAATCCTATGCTTATCCCAATGTGAATTTTCCGCAATATACAATATATACCGGCCAAGTCGATAAAGCCTTGTCATATGGTTTGATCAGGCAAGAAAGCTTATTTGATCAATATGCAATTTCAGGCTCTGGTGCGCGCGGTTTTATGCAAATTATGCCAGCCACAGGCGAATATTTGGCGAAAAAGTATAAAGTTCCATATAAATTATCTTGGTTACACAGCAAGCCAGAGCTAAATTTAGGCCTAGGAAATAGTTACTTATATGACTTAATCGGCAATTTTGGCGGCTCTTATGTTATGGCCACTGCGGCTTATAATGCTGGCGGCACGTGGGTTAAACGTTGGGTTAAGGCCAATGGCGACCCGCGAATTGGTGAGATTGGTTTTGTCAATTGGATTGAGTCCATACCCAAGGCAGAAACCCGTAACTATGTGAAAAAAGTTATCAAGAACATGCAAGTATTCAAGTCTCGTTTTGGTAATGGTCAAGTGAGAACTAATATTATTGGCGCATTGGTAACTGGCGAAAAATAGATTTAGGCGTTTTTCTCAGCGGCCAATATCTTGGCTTTGGCAATCCAGTCTTCGCGTTGTGGACGACCTGATAGTTCAAGTTGCTCATCTATGCGACTGGCATCAGCGTCGCTCCATGCGGCAATATGTTCGAATTTAGTGATGCCGATTGAATTGAGTTTTTTCTCAAATACCGGACCAATGCCATTAATTTTTTTGATATTGTCTTTTTGGGTCGCGGTTTTTGATTTTGCCGTTTTGGTTGGTTTCTTGGTTGTCTTTTTCGCGGCGGCCGTGGTTTTTGCGGCGGCCGGTTTTTTCTTCACAGCAGCGGTTTTCACTTTTGTAGGCTTTGGGGTGAGTTTGGGCTTTTCTGCTTCGTCACTTGAAACTTTGGTTTCGGTTGCGACCACCTTTAAGGGTTCGGCTTGAGGCGGGGCGCTATCTGAAGTTGCTCCTACATCATTGGCGCTATTTTGGCGTATCTCATCCATAAATGGAACGCAATCCATAAAGGATTTCTCTGGATTGGTGACTTTGGTATAAATCGTATATGCCAATATGATAATGAATGCGATTAATAATAAAACAAATAGAAATTTAAGTAGAAACATAATCTCCCCGCTATGTCATAAGGTTGCCGTTTAAAAAGCCTACCAGTTTTTTTGGCTGGTGTAAACCAATGGGCAACGTGATGCGGACGAAAAAAAAGCACCCCAGATGGAGTGCTTTATATTTGTATATGGTAAAAACCTAGAATGGAATGTCATCATCCAAATCTGGTGCGGCGCCTTGTGGGGCATTATATCCGCCAGATTGCGATTGCGATTGAGCATATGGGTCTGTCACTTGCTGTTGCCCGCCACCAGCTGCATAACCGCCAGATGCTTGATTGTCACTTCTACCGCCCAACATCGTGAGTGTAGAATTGAAACCTTGCAATACAATCTCAGTTGTATATTTATCTTGGCCTTGTTGATCTTGCCATTTGCGGGTTTGTAATTGGCCTTCAATATAAACAGTCGAGCCTTTGCGTAAATATTGCTCTGCAATGCGGCATAGACCCTCGGTAAAAATAACCACTCTGTGCCATTCAGTTTTCTCGCGGCGCTCGCCAGTTGCGCGGTCTTTCCAGCTTTCAGATGTTGCAATACGCAAATTAGCGATTGGACGACCATCTTGTGTGTGCCGAATTTCTGGGTCTGCACCAAGATTGCCTACCAATATTACTTTATTTACACTACCCGCCATTGCGATTACCTCAATTTTTTAGGATTCAGCTAAATCCGATTTTATTAACTATATTCTATTCATTAGGCCAAAAGCACAATAAGCACAATCACAAAGTTTGCGAATTCACTATTAATGGATATACAAATTGAAAAATATTTTGTATATTACGGCTTGCATGTTCCTAAAATGTTCTTATTGTAAATTATAGATTCGGTGTCAAATTGTCAAGTGTCGTATCAAGTACCAAGAGATTTAAATGAAAAATACCCCAGTAGATGAAGAATTCATAGATATCCGCCGTTTTATTAGCGTTAAGGGTGCAAAAGAACATAATTTGAAGAATGTGAGCATTAATTTACCACGCGATAAGCTTATTGTTTTTACTGGGCTTTCGGGGTCTGGGAAGTCATCTCTGGCGTTTGATACCATTTATGCGGAGGGGCAGCGGCGTTATGTCGAGAGCTTATCTGCGTATGCGCGGCAATTTTTGCAAATGATGCAAAAGCCTGATGTTGAGCAAATAGATGGTTTGTCACCGGCCATTTCGATTGAGCAGAAAACGACGAGTAAAAACCCGCGTTCGACCGTTGGCACTGTGACTGAAATATACGATTATATGCGTCTGTTATTTGCACGCATCGGCATACCCTACTCACCCACAACTGGCTTGCCAATTACCAGCCAATCCGTGAGCCAGATGGTTGATAGAACTTTAGAAATTCCTGAAAAAACACGGCTGTTTCTTTTGGCGCCAATTGTGAGAGGGCGCAAAGGCGAATTTAAAGATAAATTTGCCGAATTGCAGAAAAAAGGTTTTACCAGACTAAAAATCGATGGGGTATTTTACGAAATAGACGAATTGCCGGTGTTGAATAAAAAACTCAAACATGATGTTGATGTGGTGGTTGACCGCATAGTGATTAGAGACGGCATCGCTACGCGCTTAGCCGATAGTTTTGAGACGGCGCTATCGTTAACTGAAGGCCTTGTGGTGTTGGAATATGCCCATAAAGCGGATGACGAAGATGAAGCAAAACGCATAGTTTTTTCGTCTAAATTCGCATGTCCAGTGTCTGGTTTTACCATTGAAGAGATTGAACCGCGGCTGTTTTCGTTTAACAATCCATTTGGCGCTTGCCCATCTTGTGATGGCTTGGGTACTGAGCATATTATTGATCCTAAATTGGTGGTGCCTGACGATAAGTTATCGCTGGCTGATGGGGCAATTGTGGCTTGGGGCAAAACCAAATCATTCTATTATGTGCAAACATTGGAAAACATTGCGCGTCATTACAAATTCTCGATGAAAACGGCCTTTGGTAAATTGCCGCAAAAAGCTCAAGACGCAATTTTATACGGCACGGGTAAAACGGAAATCAACTTTGTGTTTAAAGATGATGACCGGCGTTATGAACGCAAAAAAAGCTTTGAAGGGGTTATCCCGAATTTGGAGCGCCGTTGGCGTGAGACTGATTCCAGCTGGTCACGTGAAGAAATAGAAAAATATCAAACGCTAAAACATTGTAAGAAATGTGATGGAAACCGCTTGAAACCTGAATCTCTGGCGGTGAAAATTGACCATTTACACATCACTGAAATTGCCTCCAAATCAATTAAAGATGCTTTGACATGGTTTAATGAAATTGAAGATAAATTAACCCCCACGCAATTGGAAATTGGCGTGCGTATATTGAAAGAAATACGCGATCGCTTGCAGTTTTTAAATAATGTTGGTTTGGATTATCTGTCGCTTTCGCGAAATTCGGGCACTTTATCGGGCGGCGAGTCACAACGCATTCGGTTGGCCAGCCAAATTGGTTCTGGTCTCACAGGGGTGTTGTATGTGCTAGATGAGCCATCTATTGGCTTACATCAACGCGACAATGCGCGGTTGCTTGAAACCTTGATACATTTGCGCGATTTGGGCAATACGGTGATTGTGGTTGAGCATGATGAAGATGCGATTATGTCGGCCGATCATGTGGTAGATATTGGCCCGGGAGCTGGCATTCATGGCGGCGAGATCGTGGCGCAAGGCACTCCTGCAGATATTTTGAAATCGGATAGCCTCACTGCACAATATCTAACCGGCCGACTTGAAGTGCGCACCCCGGGCAAACGCCGAAAAATTTTGAAAACCAAACAAATTAAGGTAATTGGCGCGACGGGCAATAATCTTAAAAATGTAACCGCGTCTATTCCGTTGCAAAATTTCACCTGCATTACTGGCGTTTCGGGCAGTGGTAAATCTACATTCCTCATTGAAACATTGTATAAAACCGTTTCAAAAACACTGAACCGTGGTCGTAAGACGACGGCGCCACATAAGGCCATTGAGGGCATTGACCAGCTAGACAAGATTATTGACATCAATCAATCGCCAATTGGCCGCACGCCAAGGTCTAACCCGGCAACTTATACGGGCGCGTTTGGGCCAATTCGAGATTGGTTCGCAGGTCTGCCAGAATCCAAAGCACGTG
>NVUS02000252.1 GCA_002402005.2 OCS116 cluster bacterium
CGAAAATGAACTCAAAGGCCAAGCCAAACTCCTAACCGCCGAAAACCACTCCTTCTCCGATGTCCCCGACAAATGCATCTCCATCCTCAACCTAAACTCAATCCGCAAATTCGAACAAGACACAGCCCTCACCATAGACCCAATCCGCTTCCGCGCCAACCTCCACATAGACGGCGACCTCCCCGCATTCGATGAGCTCAACCTCATCAACAAAACCCTCACCATCGGCGACGTCAAACTAAAAGTCTTCAGCAAAATCGTCCGCTGCCCCGCAGTAGATGTAAACCCAACCACCGCCGAGCGAGACACCGACCTTAACAAACTCCTAAAACAACATTACGACCACAGGCATATGGGCATCTACGCCATGGTCGAGCAAGGCGGCACAATATCAAAAGCCGATAAAATCACAATAACCTGACCCCAAATTCAGAGCCAATGCATACCCCCCGTTTCCACAACTCCCATACATTTCAGTGAGCGCGTGTTCGGCCGTTCGCAGCCGCTACCGTCTAACGCGCGGTCAGCTAGAGAGCAAAGCGAACGCACGCAAGTGTCAACAGAGAGGCTTAAGCCGAACATATAAATGAAGTACCCGAGTATAGACAGTACAGCCAACTTTCTTATATCTTCACAAACCCCAAACAAACCCCCAGCCATTGCAAAACACCCGCCCCCACCCCAAATAACAAAACACTCAGCAAAAAATGTTACCCTTGCAACCAACACCAAGGAACCAAAATATCCCAAGCCGAGACCCGCAAGAAAAAAATTGCCAAAATCGTCATAGCCTACCCCTTCGCTCTCATCCTCATCAGCTTAGCCATTAATCTCCTACTTTTCGGCATACAACCAGCCACCATCGCTCTACCAACACGCGCAATAATGATCGCCATGATATCAAGCGCCGTCCTACTCCTAGCCAACCACATCTGGCTAATGACCAGCACCGAACTCACCCGACTTCAACACAATATACGCACAACGCCTGAGGAGTGGGAGCAAAGCGAGCACAATAAAGCTGATGTTTCCGAAAAAGGAACACAAGAGCTTGAGCGCCGGCACAACGCCCACCGCAACACCACCGAAAACGTCGTTTACTTCGCATTCCTCACCATTCTCATCAGCATCATTTCCCCCGTAGCCATTGCGGCACAGGTTTGGATGGTCGGCTTTGCAATTGGCCGCTTAGGATATACGTTTTCCTATTTAACTGCCCGTGATGGAACGCGCGGTATATTCATGAGCATTAGCTTGGTTTCTCTGTTTGGGCTGGCGAGTTACCTAATGCTTAGCCTATTTGTCTAAATCAGCGCAAAATCACAGTTTTTCAGCCATCACTGGGTAGCGTCCTGCCTAAGCTCTGGAAGTTTACATTTTCACGTTCGCCTTAAGGCTCTCTGTTAGCACTTGCGTGCGTAATCCCAAACAAGTTGGGCTTACTAGCTGGCCGCGCGTTAGACGGCAGCGGCTTCGAATGGTCGAACACGCACTCACTGAAATGAATGGGAGTTGTGGAAACGAGGGCAAACGCAAATGTTGAGTTTACGTCTAAACCAACCCAGCAAATTTAATCGGAATTTTCAGCTCGCGCCGCACCATAAAGAATAGATATATCGCACTGCCTGCCATGGTCACCGCCGTTGACGTTGCTGCACCTTCAAGCCCCCAAATGGGTATCAATAAAATATTCAGCACAATATTAACCAGCGATGCCCCACCGGTTGACCACAGCACAATTTTCTGCTGCCCCATCATGGTCATCATCCACTCGGTCGGGCCGGTCGCCGCACGCAATATTGCGCCCATGCTCAAAATCACAATCACCGGATACCCACGGGTAAAATCTGGCCCATAAGCCGCCAAAAACCAATAACCAATGGCAATAATGCCAGCCGATGCCACCAAAGATGGCATAAAGGTCATCTTCACACTATGGTTGACCGCCTTGATCAGCTTTTCACGATCCTCATCATGCCAATGCACCGCAAATTGATTGCTCGATGCCAACACCACCGCAAAATAAATAAACTGCACCAATAATGTGGTTTTCACCGCCGCATAATAAACCGCAATGTCCTCAGGCTGCATAAAATATTCTAAAATCACAATGTCAGTATTGGCCATCACCAACATAAAACTGTCAGTCAACAATAATGGCAATGCCAACCCAATCCATGGCCGCCATAAATAGGCCTTCACCTGTTTTTTAACCTTTTGGGCAATGCGCCGCTCTATCAAAAATAGCTGAATAATCGCGGTAAAAAACGAGCCAATAATACAACCCATCATCACCACTTGCGCGTCAATCTCACCATATAAAAATATAAACCCGGCCGAAAATATCAGCACAAAAAACGGCCGCAATAAATAATTCGGGATCAACCCCAAATATATCCACTCATTGGCGCGGCACATACCTTCTTGCACATCCACCAAAGCAAAAAGTGGAATACAAACCATGCCCAATATCAACGGAATGGCAAATACATTATTGGAAAAATCACCCCATAAATAGACACCCAATATGCCCAAAACAGTAATCAAAACCGCCAAGATAAAGCTAAAAATCCGTCCCAAATGCATCAGGCCCAAAAACTCAGCCAATTTGCCATGCTTAAAATAAGATGGCAAATGCTTGACCATCACCATCGAAAACCCCAGCGTTGAGATCGAGCCTAAAATCACCACCCATGTCCACACATAGGTATAAACCCCAAATTCCCGTGTGCCCAACCAGCGTGCCAGTATAACATGAGAAAAATAAATAAATGCCGCACTCATCAAGCGGATGGCAAACGCCAACATAGCTTTGCGGGTCGATTTGGCTTTTTCGCCACGCCCCATCAGACCGACATATAATTTACGCAGCTTTCGTTTCATCGTCATCTCCGCTCTTAGTCATAAACGGAGCCACATTGCCCAAAATCACTAAGATTCTCTATCCGACAATATGCCATATATCTTGTTAAAAAAGTCTTTCGTCACGATGGGTTTTTCTATCAAACCGCAAAAACCCAATTCAATCAGCTGTTGTTCTAACCCATCGCCCATGTCAGCAGTCAATGCCAGCATGTTTTCGCCGCTAAATTCCGCCAGCAAATCTTCACCGCGCCCATCTGGCAAGTTTAAATCCAACAAAACCAATACATATTTATGCGGTTTGATTAGCAGCCTAGCTTCGGTTATCGAGGGCGCAATGTCATATTCAAAACCCGCACTTTTCAACATAGTGCCAATGATATGTTGGTTCAATCGATTGTCTTCTACCAACAATAAACGCCCAGCTTGCTTCACTTTTTTGGGCATTTCTCGTGGCTTGTCTAAATCATCAACATCATGTTTTTTCATAACAAATGGCGTCGTCGCCTGAGCGGATGATGCCGGTCTAAAATCTTTGTCCAAGTTCAATGGCAAACGCAATCTAAAACAAGATCCGCAATCTTTGTTTTTAGGATGGTTCAACTCAACACTTATATCACCGCCCATATTTTGCGCCAAACTGCGGATAATCCACAACCCCAGCCCCACACCTTTTTGGTCGAGCGCATTGTCCATCCGTGCATATTCAGTGAATATTTTGGCCCGCGCCGCCTCGTCATCAAATCCCAAACCAATGCCGGTATCAATCACATCAAATACCAACGGTATTTGCGCTTCAGCATCAAAATATACATGAATCTGTATCTGACCCTTTTCAGTATATTTAATGGCATTCTCAATTAGGTTGGACAATATCTGCCCCAAACGCACCACATCGGTTTTAATATATTTAGGGCATTTTTCTTCAACCCATAATTTAAGCAACAAACCTTTATTGGCGGCCATATGGGTATAAGGCATCACAAATATTTCCATAAAACTGGCCAATTCTACGGCTTCAATTTTCAGGCTGGTTTCATTTTTCCTAAATTGGTCAAACTCCAAAAAGCTTTGCGACAAATGCACAATCCGCTCAGATGTCTGTTTTAAGGATTTTTTATAAAACTCGTGCGAAGCTTGCAAATTCTCATCAAGCAACATTTCGCTTAAATTGCTCACAATGCCCACTTGGGTTCTAATTTCATGCACAATCATGCCATAAAAACGGCGTTCCTCATAAATCACTTCCCGTAATTTCGCGGCATCCATCAATTCCAGATTGTTATTTTTATTTTTTGAATTTTTTACCATTTTTTTTACGCATAATTTCCACTATTGTCTTAGTCATGTTACGCATATTTTCGACTTCAAGTAAATCCGAAATAAAGTCTAAACCCTTATTTTGAGCTAATATTTCTCGCATAGCTTGGCTCTTATGGCGCTTGGCCAATTTCTTCAAATCATCACCCAACAATAGCTCATGATGAAAATAAACCGGCCGTGGCAAATTCAATAAAATTTGCAAAACAGTGTGAATATATGTCGCCTTATATAGGTCAATACCACGTATAATATGGGTTATATTCTGCATCGCGTCATCCACCACCACGCTTAAATGATAGCTGGTCGCTATGTCTTTGCGCGACAATACCACATCACCCCAAACCAAAGGATTAAACCCAACTTCTGTGATATTTTCCGCATCTAAGTCAATAGACAAAAAACTGCATTTCTGACCACTTTTTTCTATAATATTTAACGCCGCTTCCATATTAAGCCGTAACGTAAAGGCCGCGCTTCCGTTAAGTATAGTCTGTTGGTCTATGAGACTAAAACCCTTGTATAAGTTGGGATAAACTAGTCCCCCATCCGGGTCAAAAATCTTTTCATGCTTTTCATAATGGCGCTTAATGTCACCACGTGTTGCCAAACAAGGGTATAAAACCCCAAATTCAGTTAATTTTGCCAAAGCCGCCGCATAAGCATCTTGCCGCCCGCTCTGGTATAAAATTTCATCATCCGATTCAACCCCAATCGCCACCAAATCTTCAAGCCAAGCAGCCTTATAGGCCGGCGTGCACCGCATTTGGTCAATATCTTCCATCCGGATGATAAATTCTGCTCCCAGGCCACGCGCAATTTGCACATTTAACAAAGCCGAATAAGCATGGCCCAAATGCATATCGCCATTTGGGCTTGGCGCGAATCGTAATTTTGGGTTAGGTTCAGAATCCATAATTTATTTTCAAAAGAGTGTCATATGTCAAAAAATATCATCACCATAGATGGCCCACGTCTAGAGCCAAAAGAACAAATCAACAAACTGGTTATATTTTTGCACGGCTATGGCTCGAATGGCAACGATTTAATCTCGCTCACCGAGTCTGTCTACAAATCATTGCCCAACACCGCCTTTGTCAGCCCCAATGCCCCCTTTGCATGCGATGGCAGCCCGTCAGGCTATCAATGGTTTCCGCTCCATACCTTAAGTTATGAAGAAAAATTACAAGGCACTCAAATGGCCGCCCCACATCTCAACGCGTTTATCGACGCACAAAAGCAAAAATATGGCATAGAAGATAAAGACATCGCCCTATTCGGCTTTTCTCAAGGCACCATGATGGCACTTTACATCGCCCCTCGCCGCGCAAATGCTTTGGGCGCAGTCATCGGTTTTTCCGGCGCGCTCACCGCCATAGATGAACTGGCCACAGAAACCACCGCCAAACCACCAATCCTACTGGTGCATGGCAGTCAAGATGATGTTGTACCACATAAACATCTAGCCGAAGCCGAAAATGCCCTTAACCAAAACGGCTTTAATGTCACAACCCATACCAGCCAAGGCGTTGCCCATGGCATCGCCCCCGATGGCATTGATATGGCACGAGACTTTTTGGTTAAGCATCTGCTTGATTAATTTTTAATGGCTCGATTTTTCAGCAATGTAAACGCACAAATGTCAGCAATCAATAGCGAAACAAGGGTGTTGTAACCAGCAAAGCTGATGCCAAATAACCGCCAATTGGCCACGTCACAAGGCACAATTTTTACATCTTGCACCAGCGCCAACAAGTCAACGTCGGCACTTATATTCAAACCCGTGCCCGTACAACTTACCGGGCCGGGCCAAAAGCCCCATTCAATGCCCGCATGGTAAGCGCCATATAAACCGCCCAAAAACATCAAAATGCCAAGCCCAATCATCAGCGCTTTGCCAATAAATTTGTCCGTCGCAAGTGCAAAAATCGCAATCGCAATCAACGCATAATAAGGTAAGCGCTCTTCATAGCACAAAGCACATGGCTGGTAATTCAGCACATATTCATAAAATAACGCCGTGCCAATCGCGGTCAGTGCCAAAAGTAAAATCAGCCAAAGGCCATGTCGGTAAGTGAATGTCATATAAATCCCGTTTTTGTCCATTTGTTCAAACCATTAAGGCAACAATATGGCCTACAAATATTTAATCAGTACAAAACTACCAATCAGCAAAATACAAAAAACCACAAATAAAATACCCAGGCGTTTTTCAATAAAATGCCGTATCGGTTCGCCAAAATAATATAACAATCCCGCCACCAAAAAGAACCGCGCCCCGCGTGCTGCCACACTGGTCAGCATAAATATAGTAAAATCCAAACCCGTCGCACCGGATGTAATGGTAATCACTTTATAAGGAAATGGCGTCACCCCAGTCACAAAAACCGACCACGCACCCCATTCATTAAAAGTTTGCTTAAAGCTCTCAAATTGGCTTTCATAATTGTAAAATGCCAATAAAGGCTGGCCAATGGCGTCAAACCCAACAGAGCCAATTAAATAACCAAACGCCCCGCCCACAACCGAAGCAAAAGTTGCCACAAAGGCAAAATAAAACGCCCGCGTGCGCAACGACAAAACCATAGGGATCAGCAAAATATCCGGCGGAATCGGAAAAAAGCTACTTTCGGCAAACGCCACGACCACCAGCCCCCAAATGCCATATTTGCTTTCACCTAGACGCATAGTCCAGTCGTATAATGCTTTGATCATTTCATTCCAATCCGCTTTTCATGCCAAATAATCACAGCCATAACCGACAATCAACTCAATTTTGCAAAAATATACCAAAATATAACGGGAGAAAGTGATTTTTTTAAAACTCACCGCTTGACGCACCAAAAGTTTTAGCTATGATCGCGACATTATCGACGTGTATGCCTCTGTGGTGGAATTGGTAGACACGGTAGATTCAAAATCTGCTGTCCTTCGGACGTGCCAGTTCGAGTCTGGCCAGAGGTACCA
>NVUS02000253.1 GCA_002402005.2 OCS116 cluster bacterium
AAAAGATGCCGGGGCGATTTACCGCTACTTCCGCGGTGAAGTGCGGACAATTTACCCCAATATCACCATTCCCAATAGCATTTGTTTCTCGCCCGATGGCAGCACAGCTTATTATGCTGATACCGTGGATAAGCAGATTATGAGCCAAAAATTGGATGATGACGGCTGGCCAGTTGGCACACCCGAGCTGTTTATTGATATGGTCGAAGCGGGCTTATCGCCAGACGGCAGCGTGGTGGATAGTGAAGGTTGTTTGTGGAATGCTCAATGGGGCGCATCGCGCATCGCCCGCTATAGCAACCAAGGTAAATTTTTAACCGCGATAGACATTCCGGCAGCGAAACAAACTACATGTCCAGCTTTTGGTGGGGTGGATATGCAAACTATATTTGTCACCTCGGCAGCTGATGGCGATGATAGTGAAAATGCCGGCAAGACCTTTGCCATTTTGCCACGCGGTGTGGTGGGGCAAAAAGAACATCGGGTGATTTTGTAATATTACGGCTCTATTTGTGCCCATAACCTGTCGGATAATTCTGGCAGGTTATCGAGTGTATCGGCTTTTATCCATTGCACCAACATATCGGCGACATTTGGCCAGATAATTTGCTGGGCAGTGTCACTTTTTAACCAAGCTTTGATGTGGTGAGCCTCGATTTTGGTGGCGGTTTGGCACCAGTTATAATGTTTGAGCATATTGGCGTTGGCCAATTGTTCGATTTGGCCATGCATCGGCTCTAGCAGCATCTTTTTGCCGATTTGTAAGGCTTCGGATGGCAATTCAAATCCAGCATTGCTGATGATACCGCCGCATTTTGCGGTATATTTGCTGAACTCATCCCGCGAAAAGGGGTGAAAAGTCAAATGACCAAAATTACCTTTTGGCTTGGCATTGTGAAAAATGTTGAAATTATAATGGGCAAAATCATGAAATAATTTAATAATTTCGTCGGTGGAATGAAATGGCAAATAAACCACAATATCTTGTTTTTTATATTCTATTTCATTTGGGTTTTTTGCAATGATGGGTGGAATGATGTGCCGGTCAAATTGTTGCCAATGAATGCCAATGGGCAATTTTGTCGGTGCGTAATATTTTATAATTAAATCAAATAACGGGTTTTGCTTCACAAACGGGATTTTGTACAGAAAGGCGGCTTGGTGTGACAGGCCGATCCTTTGAATGGGGTGAGATTTGGCCGCCCAGGCGGTGATTGGTTCAAAATCGTTAATCAATAGATCATATTGGTCTAAATCGACAGATTTCATATCGCGGTAAAGCCGAATGAAATCGGCACTAAATATGGTTTTTAGGAAATTTAGCCGGTTGTTTTTAACGTTGAATGACAGGCCTTTGAAACTTTTATAATCACCGAAGGCTTGCATGTCGAAAAAACCAGCCTGATCACGGCCAGAAAATAACCAATCCACTTGAATGCCATGATTTTTAAACGATGTGGCCATCTCTCTTGCGCGCATAATGTGCCCATTGCCGGTCGCTTGCACTGCATATAAAATTTTCATATTTATCAAAATCTCGAGAGTTTTGATAAACCTATCCCATTGTGTCGGTAAAATAAAGAAAATGGTGCAGGAAAGCTAGATTCCCGCACCATCTTAAAAAACAATGGTCTACTTGTTGCCTAACAGACTGGTTTAACCGCGACGGTTGCCGCCATTATGGCCTTTGCCACCACGCGGGCCACCTTTATGACCATTGCTTAATTCTTCTTCGCTTAGTGAACCGTTTTTATCGGTATCAAGGCGCTCGAACATTGCGTCTTGACGGGCTGTTTTATGGGAATCCTGCATAGCGGATAACTCGTCTTTGCTCAATTCGCCATCGCTATTTGTGTCGTATTTTTTAAATTCAGCTTCTTTATAAGCTTTCATTTCTTCTTGGCTGACTTTGCCATCATTGTTAGTATCGGCGGCTTTGATGAGGAATTGACCGCCACGTTGCATGCCGCCACCGCGTTTGCCACCAAAATGTTTGCCAGATTGTTGACCGGCATTTTGTCCGCCATCATTACTGCCATGGGCATAAGCGGCTGAGCCAGCGAAGATTACTGAAGTTGCTAATAGAGCGGCGATGATTGTATTTTTTTTCATTTTATGTTCCTTTGGTTGATTATATTTGGTTTCGTTTGCGAGGGTTTATGTTGCCTTCTGACTTTAAGATAGGCACAGAATGTTGCTAAATAAGGGCATAAAAACGCTGTTTGGTTAGCAATTGTCGCAGGAGGTCGTGCTGTTACAATTTGTTACAAGTTTTGTAAATTATACCCAATTAAAGCGGTTATTGAGTGTATAACTAAATGAGAAGACATGCAGCAAAGTGAGAATTATGCAAAACGGACATATATATATAGTCGATGACAATAAGGACATTCGAGACCTGACCGGCCGCTATCTAACTGAACACGGGTTTAAAACCAGTGTGGCCGAAGACGGTCGGGCGCTGCGGGCGTTGATTAAAATGGGCACGCCAGATTTGGTGGTGCTGGACATTATGATGCCGGGCGAAGATGGCTTGAGCTTATGCCGCTATTTGCGCGAAACCACCGAAGTGCCGATCATTATGTTAACCGCGATGGCTGACGAGACTGACCGGATTATCGGGTTGGAAATGGGCGCTGATGATTATTTGACCAAGCCATTTAACCCCCGTGAATTGTTAGCGCGGATAAAATCGGTATTGCGCCGTGCCCAAAGCTTGCCGCCGCGCAAGCTGTTGGATATTGAAGCCGCCAATGAAGCGCATTTTAACGGCTGGGTATTGGATGTGAAAAGCCGCGAATTGGTCGATAAGAATGGCATAAATTATGTGCTCAGCACGGCTGAATTTATGTTGCTTTCGGTGTTTTTGCTGCACCCCAATACCGAGTTGAACCGCGATCAATTGCTGGATTTGGCGCGCGGTCGTGAGGCACAATTGTTTGACCGTTCTATCGATAATTTGGTCAGTCGCCTACGCCGCAAGGTCGAGATTGATCATAGAAAACCGGAATTGATTAAGACTGTATGGGGCAAAGGCTATATGTTTTGTGCCAATGTGGAGCTGGTATAATGTCAAATAACAGTTGGGTGAAAGAAATATACCCCAAAACATTATGGGGGCAATTGGTTTCATTATTGCTGTTGGCATTGGTTATCTCGCAATTGGTGGTGTTGTTGATATTTGTTGACGCACGGCGCATTGCGAGTGGCAATTTTGTTCAAGATCGAATGATTGATAGAATTGTCAATTTGGTCAATTCTGTGGAGGTGAATGGTGCTGGGCGGCGTCCAAACCGTAAGATGTTTGAGAAATTTGCTAGCCCGGATCTGCGGTTTAGAGCGGGTTTTGCGCCACGGCGTGGGCGCGATGAACGGCCCGAATATTCGGCTCAAATTCGAAAATTATTAATCGAACGTTTGCCAGATGTGAAAAAAATCATTGTTACATCAAGTGCGGTGGAAACGCCATTGGGCGTTAAGTTCCGAGGCGCTCGATTGCCCAAAATGACCCGCATTAGCATTCAATTGGGTCAGAAATATTGGCTTAACATCGATCATCATGTGCCGCCTTTTTCATATGCATGGATTGCGCCGCTTTTATTGACCATGTTGTTGATGATTTTATTCATCATCATCATTGTATCATGGGTGGTGCGCCGGCTGACCAAACCGCTGGGTGCGTTGGCCGATGCCGCACAAAAACTAGGCCGTGGGCAAGATGTCGGCGAACTGGTCGAAGAGGGCACGCGGGATGTGCGCCATGTGACGCAATCCTTTAACCAGATGAACCGCAAGATTAAGAGTTTTGTCGATGACCGCACCAAAATGCTGGCGGCGATTTCGCATGATTTGCGCACCCCAATCACCTCGCTACGGTTGCGGGCAGAATTTATTGAAGACAAAGAAATGCAGGGCAAGATATTAGAGACGCTGGATGAAATGCAAATGATGACCGAAGCAGCGCTGAAATTTTCTAAAGACAGTGTGTCCGACGAGAAAACCAAAGACACTGACCTTGAAAGCCTGCTAGAATCTTTGGTTGAAGATTATGAAGATATGGATGCCGATGTGAAGCTGACAGAGGATGGTGACCGGGTGCAGATTATTTTGCCAATGCGGGTGATGTCGATGAAACGGGCTTTGCGCAACTTGATTGACAATGGGCTTAAATATGGTGAGCGGGTTGAGGTTAATTTCAAGCTAATTGATGCGGGCGAAAATGTGGCGATTTGCATTAAGGACATTGGTCCCGGCATTGCCGAAGATGAATTGGAAAAAGTATTTGAGCCATTCTACCGCCTAGAAAAATCGCGTAATAAAGACACCGGTGGTGTGGGGCTTGGCTTGTCAATTGCCCGCAACATCATCCGTGGCCATGGTGGCGATTTGAGTATTGCCAATATTGTGCAGGATGGGGTGGTGAATGGGCTTGAGGCGCGGATTATTTTACCGCTTTAGTCGAGCTTAAACTTATCTTTCATCACCTCAGGGCGGTAGAAAACGCCATATTGCAAGCTATTGGCAATCATATGGGCTTTTTTCATAATGTGCGGCACCACTTCGGGCGTGCAGCAATGTTTGATGGTTTTTTCGAACGTGACCAGCCAATGCAAAAAGTCACTTTGTTGTAGGCCAGTTAGCTTGGTATGGGCGGGCATGGGGCGGCCATTGAAGCGGTTGGTTTTGAGCAAGATTGCCGACCAGAAATTGCACATTTTGTCTAGATGTTCATCCCATGTGGCTTCCATTTGTTTGTGAAAATACGGGCCGAGAATTTCGTCATCATGCACCACATCATAAAAATGCGTAACGAATTTTCTAATCATCGCTTCGTCGATGCCCATATTGGCAAAATCTTCTGGGGTTGGGTCGGTGGCTGAGGTCATGTTTTTGTCCGTATTTTTGGGCCATCATACGCCTATTGTGGCAAAAATCTATGGTCAAATTGTCGCGATTATCAACAATAGACCGAAGCCTAAAATAAACAGATAGAGGGTGATTTTTAGCGCATCGACTATATAAGTGTAAGATTTTTTATATTTGGAAGACATATTGCCACTGAATTTTTGACTGATTTTTTGCAACGAAACCGCAAATGTCGCCACCAAGCTGATGGTGATGAAAGTGCCAAAAGCCATAAGGAAAGTGGCCAAAATTGCCGTGCCATAAAGCTGTAAACTATGCGCCAATATCAGGATGATCAGCGCGCCAGTGCAGGGGCGAATGCCAATGCTAAATATGGTCAGCAATTTTTGTTTGAGGTTTTGACCCGGCTGCGGGGCGGGCATATGGTCATGGCCACAGTCGCAATCTTTATCATGTACATGGCTTAGGCTTGCGGGGTTGCGGCTGTTGATTTTTACAATGTGCGAGACGAGTAGATAAAGCCCTAATGTGGCAATCAACGCGTAGGAGAATTGCTCGAAATAAGAGAATGTTTGGTTGATTGATCTGACCGAGAATTGCAGTAAAAATATACCGGCAAAAGTGATGCTGATGGCGGTGACGGCTTGCAGCATGGAGGCAAAAAACGCAATCTGTATGCCTTGGCGCAGCTGGGCTTTGGTGCTGAGCAGATAAGCCGAAATGACCGCCTTGCCGTGGCCGGGCCCGGCGGCATGCAGTAAGCCGTAAATAAAACTTAGCAGCAATAAAGATAGCGGAAATAATGACTGTTTGTCTTGTTTGATTTGGCGCAGTGTTTCAGTCACTTGCGCCAGATATTGCGCCTGCAATTGGCGAATTTTCTTAACCATTGGCATGAGTGGTTTGGGGATGAATTGGTTGCTCTGCTCCAAATTGCTGTTTTTTTGCGGGCGAAATACATTGTCCGCCGCCAAAGCGCTGGACAGGCCGAAGCTCAGCAATAGTAAGGTGATTAGGATTAACCGCATTTTATACCTATATCATCGGCAAATTGTGCGCCCATGCCTTGATTGGTGAAATCATCATTGAAGGCATTTTCAAGCGCGGTCTTTATATTATTATCAATTTGGCCTTGCCCGACTTGGAATAAGGCACAATCGTCAATGTCATCGCCGGTCAATTGATAGCCGCCTTGTTTTTTGATTAAAAAGGCCGTGTAATATTCTTCGTCAAATAGAGTGTATTTAAAATCATCGGTAAGTGGGAGCGCTTGGGGCAGGGTGAGGCTAAACTCTAGGGTGAGGCGGTTGTCTTTAAAAGTAGCTTGCACTTGGGGTGCATCGGTTGGGGTGATATTTGTGCTGCCATTGGTTATATGGGTAAAATAGAGTAATTCTTTGGCGCCTTCCATGGTTTCTATGCCCATTGTGGTCAGCTCGTCTTGCTCTAAAAGTTGGTTCTGGTTGTCGTCATAATCGCCTAATAATAACAGGCTGAAATTTTCATCAAATTGCCAGATATAATGTAGGCTGTCCAAATAATATTGACCGTTTTGGGCCTTTTGAATGTGGAATTTTACGCGTGCATCAATCAAAATATGCGGATGGGCTATGGCCATATTGACTGGCCATAACGCAAACAGCAAAGTGAAAATAGAAATGAATTTTATCGATTTGATTTTGAAAGGCATTGGGTTAAATGAGTGGTCATGTTTTTGAGTAATATATGGTAAGAATTCGAATTTAATTTTAGATCAAAACCCAATGGATCCCAAGAGTTTATTTGCGCTTTGTCATTATTTTTAGCAATGGTTTTGGCCAATTTATCACTGAATTGTGGCTCAAGCATGACACAATTGATGGATTTTTGCTCTGCGGCGTCTAGGATTTCTTGCATTTTATGGGCAGAAAGCTGGTGGCTTAGTGTTGGAGTGATGGCGAGTGAATGTTTAAGGCCAAAATTTTCGGTATAATAGCCATA
>NVUS02000254.1 GCA_002402005.2 OCS116 cluster bacterium
ATATTTTGAACATGATGGCGCGCGGTTTAGCCATGTGATTGACCCCAAAACTCAAAAACCCATAAAACATAAACTCGCCGCAGTGACTGTGGTGGCTGCCACTTCGGCACGTGCTGATGCGTTGGCCACGGCCATGTTGGTAATGGGTGAGGTGGCGGCGGTTGAATTTGCTGAACAAAATGCCATCGCCGCTTATTTTATTGTGAAAAATACACAAGGGTTTGAAGTGCAATTAAGCACTGACATGCCGAGTTATTTAGAAATGTTATAATTAAGCCTTTGAATTATAATGATTTTAAACTGTGAGTTATCCATAGTTAATTAGTATGGATTGATGAATAAACTTGCAAATGACTCTCAAAGTCATAGTTTACGGGCAATATCATTTATTGGTTTTTATTGGCATTGAGGTGGTTTTTTACATTTCATTGCACAAAAAAACTCGTCCCAAATAGAGATAAATAGCATGAAATATTCTACCTTTAAACAATCTAAATCTCTGGCTGTATCGGCACTGTTGGCAACGGGGATGGTGGTAGCGTCACTGGCAACCGCCAACGCAAAAACAGTGCCGATACTTGTTCAGCTAGACAATTATACTGGTGAAAAGGCTTATTTTGCCGCTTATTTGGTGGATGAAAAAGGCCGTTACCAAAAGACTTTATGGGTATCGGGCAATGAGTTGAAATATTTTCCGGATCTGCCGCGTTGGTGGAAATACCAAACCCGCCAGCCACAAGAGCTTGATGCCATAACCGGCGCAAGCACCGCATCTGGCGATAGAAACATTATAAAAGTTGAGATAGAAGACGAATTTATTGATGCTGGTTACAAATTGCGCATTGAAACCGCGGTTGAAGACCATGATCACTACCCATTGGATGTTGAGGTTGAGCTTTCGACCGCCAACTCCAAACAGAAGATTGCCGGCACAGGTTATGTGCGCACAGTGATCTTTAAACTCTAATTCCCACGCATTTCAAACCAACCCAACCCAAGGATAAAAAGATGAAATTGAATCGTTTATTTGCAGCCGCATTGATGGCCGGCACATTGTTTGCCACTGCTGCCTTTGCCGCCAACCCAATGGTCGAAGCCGATTTTTGGGAAAAAGCCACACTTGAAACCGTAAAAGCTGAAGTGGCTGGCGGCAACGCGGCAACTGACAAAAATGGCAATGGCTATACTGTGTTGATCCGCGCCATCCGTGGCGGTGCAAGCCTTGAAGTGTTTGACTATTTGATTGCCCAAGGTGCTGACATTAACCGCCCCGGCCATGATGACCGTGCCGCCATTTTTTGGGCTGCGCGTTATGGCAACCTTGAAGTGTTGAACTATTTTATCGACAAAGGTGCGAAGCTTGATGTGGTTGATGACAGTGACAGAAACCCAATGGCATACGCGGCTTTTGGCCAAACAGACATTAAAGTATTTGAACGGTTGGTTGAACTTGGTTTTGATGCCAACCATGCGGACAGTGCCGGCCGGACAACGGCTTTGAGCGCGGCTTATTTGAACCCAGATTTGGCCATTGTGAATTATCTGATGGAAAAATCGGGTGATGCCAATGCCAAAACATCACTTGGCCAAGATGCCTTTATGTTGGCTGCATCGCGCAACCCATCACTCGAAGTGGTGAAAGCCCTGCAAAGCAAAAGTGCTGACATTAAAGCCAAAGATACTGATGGCCGTGATGCCTTTTTGATGGCCGCTGTGCGCAATGGTTCAGTTGAAGCATTGGATTATTTGTTAGGCCTTGGTTTTGATGCCAAAGCCACAGACAGTAAAGGCCAAGACGCCTTGAGCATTGCCGCTTATCGTAACTCTGAAGAAGTGATCGCTAAATTCATCGAACTTGGCTTGGATGTGAATTCTGTGGATGCTGATGGCCGTTCGGCTTTGAGCTATGCGGCTGAACGCAACGGTGCCAAAATTGTGGCGGCCTTGTTAAAAGCTGGTGCGAAAGTCGACGCTGTGGATGGCAAAGGCAATACCGCTTTATTGACTGCTGCTGCGCGTAGCCGTAGTGGAGCGACTGATATTGTGAAATTGTTGGTTGAAGCTGGTGCTGACGTGAAATTGGCTAACGCCAAAGCTGAAACTTCATTGATTGCTGCTGCACGTACCAACCACCCAAGTGATATTTTGAAATTGCTTGTGGATGGTGGTGTTGACGTGAATGCTGTCGATGCTGATAAAGCTTCTGCGCTTATGTATGCGGCTTTGAAAAGCGCTGACACAGCCAATATCGAATTGTTGTTAGCGGCGGGTGCGGATGCATCACTTGCTGATGATTTTGGTGGCACAGCGGCTGACAACGCCAAAGAGAATAAATTGCTAGCCGGCAGCAATGCTGTTGAATTGCTAAGCAAATAACAGAATATATTGGCTGTAATTTGGCCTTATATAGAATCGGTGAGGGTGTGGGGCTCTCGCCGATTTTTTTTTGTTTTGTGATTAAAATACCCGCAATCCCTATATATAGCGATTATTGCCGCTGTCACGAAACTGTTAAATAGCCCAGCTACACTTAAATAAAGTATATTTTAAGGGGCATGAGCATCATGAGTGACGCGATAATAGTTGAGCAACTTTCCAAAACATTTGGGTCTGATGGCAAAGCTTTGGATGATGTATCCATCCACATTGCGACCGGTGAAATGGTGGCGTTGATTGGGGCATCTGGTTCGGGGAAATCGACCTTATTACGCCACATTGCTGGTTTTGTTGAAGCTGACCGTAACAGCCTTTCCAAAATCAGTATTTTTGACCGCATTATGCAATCGCGTGGCCGGATTGCCCGTGATGCCCGCTCCATTCGGGTGGATGTTGGGGTGATATTTCAGCAATTTAATTTGGTCAACCGATTGAAAGTTTTGACCAATGTTTTGATTGGTAATTTAGGTAAAATGTCGACATTTAAAGGTTGTTTTGGGCTGTTTAGTGACGTGCAGAAATTGGCCGCTATGCAGGCCTTGGCGCGGGTGGGCATTGCCGCTCAAGCCATGCAACGTGGCTCGACCTTATCAGGCGGGCAACAGCAGCGCGCCGCCATTGCCCGCACCTTGGTGCAGGGCGCGAAAATATTGGTTGCCGATGAGCCGATCGCTTCGCTCGACCCCTCAGCCGCGCGCAAGGTGATGGACATTATGACCGAGCTCAACCAAAAAGACAATATGACCATATTGGTCTCGCTACACCAAGTGGAATATGCCTTAAATTACTGCCGCCGCACCATTGCGTTGCGGGCAGGTAAGGTCGTTTATGACGGCCCATCCGAAGCACTGACGCCTGAGTTTTTGAACGAACTTTATGGCGCCGAAAGTGAAGAGCTTTTTTTGCCATCCTTAGAGATGAAGCAAAAAAATATCGACAATGTTTGGGCCGGCATTCAGCCTGACCAAGCGAATGAAACTACCATAAATACCAATATACAATAACTTTATTTTTAGGATTTAACATGTTTAAAAAAGCAATTATGACGGCCGCTTTGGCTGTCGGTATGTTGTCAGCCGGTGCTGCAAATGCCGCTGATGCTAAAGAAGTGAATTTTGGCATTATTTCGACTGAATCTACCAATGCCTTGAAAGCTCAATGGCAACCATTTTTAGGGGCGATGGAAAAAGGCACTGGCCTTAAGATTAATGCATTTTTTGCGCCTGATTATGCCGGTGTGATTGAAGCCATGCGGTTTGACAAAGTGCAAGTGGCTTGGTTTGGCAACAAATCGGCAATGGAAGCGGTGAAACGCTCTAATGGTGAGATTTTTGCACAATCTGTTGATGCCAATGGCAACCCGGGTTATTGGTCTTTGTTGATCGCGCATAAAGATAGTAAAATCAATACATTGGAAGACTTGTTGAAATGTGATGGAACGTTGGATTTTGGCATTGGTGATCCCAATTCTACATCTGGTTTTTTGGTGCCAACCACTTATGTATTTGCTAAAAATAATGTAACGCCGTCTAAATGTTTTAAAACGGTGCGTTCTGCCAACCATCAAGCCAATGCTTTGGCTGCAGCTAAAAAATTGGTTGATGTGGCGACCAACAATACTGAGAATATGCGCCGGTTGGAAATGTCTAACCCCGAAGAATTTGCCAATTTGAAAATCATTTGGAAATCACCTTTGATTCCTTCTGACCCATTGGTATGGCGTAAAGATTTGGATCAAGACATTAAAAA
>NVUS02000255.1 GCA_002402005.2 OCS116 cluster bacterium
GGAGATTGATGCTTAACTTGCGAAATATAGGTACCACCAGAGGCGATAAAACCATCCAAATCAGCATGGGTTAATCGACCAGCTGGCCCAGAACCAACAATCAAGCTTAAGTCAATATCCGCATCAGCAGCCCGGCGGCGCAATGATGGCGAGGCTAGTATATCATTGCTATTTTGTTGAGCAATTACCGGCTTTTCTGGCGCTTTCTCAGGAATGGGAGGCGCAATGTCTGCAGTTTTGGCAGACGGTGATGATATTTCTGTTTCATCCGACACATCAAAACTAAATAGCACTTCGCCAACATTGACGATGTCCCCGACACCACCGGCGATTTTTATGATTTTACCATCGACTGGTGATGGCAGTTCGACTGTGGCTTTGTCGGTCATCATGGCGATCAAAACATCATCTTCGGCAACAATCTGGCCGAGTTTTACGTTCAATTCGACAATTTCAGAGGTCACGACCCCCTCGCCCAAATCGGGCAATAAAAAATCAAAAACAGCCATAATTTAAGCCTCCATAATGCGGTTAATTGCGTTAGAAATACGTTTAGGCCCGGGGAAATATTCCCATTCAAACGCATGCGGATATGGAATGTCCCAGCCCGCAACGCGTTCTATCGGCGCGCGCAATTTCCAAAAGCAGTTTTCTTGCACGATTGATAAAATTTCAGCGCCAAAACCACCAGTTTTGGTCGCCTCATGCGCCACCAAACAGCGGCCGGTTTTGTTAACGCTGTTAATTATGCTGTCATAATCAATCGGCGCTAGGCTGCGCAAATCAATAATTTCGGCATCTACACCGGTCATTTCAACTGCCGTTTCAACAACATGCACCATTGTGCCATAGGTGATGATGGTTAACTCTTCTCCAGCACGTGTGATGGCGGCTTCACCGAATGGGATGGAATAATGGCCGTCTGGCACTTCGCCTTTTTTGTGTGTATCCCAACCGACAGAAGGTTTATCAGGTTCACCATAAAACGGGCCATTATACAATCTTTTGGGCTCAAAAAATATAACCGGATCATTGCTTTCAATGGCGGTGATTAACAGGCCTTTGGCGTCATAAGGGTTTGACGGCATGATCACATTGATGCCGGTGACGTGGGTGAAAATTCCTTCAGGGCTTTGGCTGTGGGTTTGGCCACCGCGTATACCGCCGCCACAAGGTGTGCGAATGGTGATATTGGTTGAATATTCACCGCCACTTCTATAACGAAGCTTTGCCGCCTCCGAGGCAATTTGGTCGAAAGCTGGGTAGATATAATCGGCAAATTGAATTTCGGCAATCGGCCTTAACCCGTTGATAGACATACCAATGGCAGCGGCAACAATGCCATTTTCTGAAATTGGCGTATCAAACACCCTATTGGTGCCAAATTCGGCTTGCAGGCCTTCGGTGGCTCTAAAAACACCGCCAAAATACCCAACATCTTCGCCCAAAATGATGACTTTATCATCGCGCTCCAGCATGGTTTTTTGTGCTGATAAAATGGCTTCTAACATGTTCATTTGTGCCATAATCAAAGCCCCATTTCTTGACGTTGTCTGCGTAAATTCAACGTCATGTCTTCATATACATCCTCAAACATGGTGGTCACATCTGGCCGATCACCGGTTTTTAAGGTTCCGTAGCTTTCAGCTTGTTTATAATTTTTCTTCAGCTTAATCTTAATCTCTTCGATCAATATATTATGTTGCTCTTCCGACCATTCATTTAGGTTGATTAAATGGGTTTTTAACCGCTCAATGGGGTCACCTAATGGCCACAAAGCTTCCTCATTTTTCGGCCGGTATGCCGATGGATCGTCCGATGTGGAATGTGGCGCCACGCGGTAGGTAAAATATTCGATGACCGTTGCCCCCAACCCAGCACGCGCCCGATCTGCCGCCCATTTTGTGGCGGCATAAACAGCCAAAAAGTCATTGCCGTCAACCCGCAAGCTTGGTAATCCAAAGCCAATGCCACGTGCTGCAAAAGTGGTTTTCTCCCCGCCAGCAATCACTTGATTGGTCGAGATTGCCCATTGATTGTTAGTGATGTTTAATATGACCGGCGGACTATAAGTGGCGGCGAAATTAAGCGCCGAGTGAAAATCCAACTCGGCAGTGCTGCCATCGCCGACAAATGTAGTGGCCAAACGATTGCCACCTTGTTGCGCCTCGGCCATTGCCCAACCAACCGCTTGGCTGAATTGAGTGGCCAAATTGCCCGAAATGGAGAAAAAATTACCCTTTTTCCAACTATACATAATCGGCAATTGCCGTCCCTTGCAATTGTCGCGCGCGTTGGAAAGGCATTGGCACATCATATCAACAAGGTTGCAACCGCGGGCCAGCAAAATGCCTTGATTTCGATAGGATGGAAAAACCATATCTTCAAAATTAATGGCAGCGGCGTGCGCCACACTGATGGCTTCTTCACCGGTGCATTTCATGTAAAATGATATCTTGCCCACACGATGCATGGTTTGCATTCTTTCATCAAACATGCGGGTTAACAGCATGTCCTTTAGGCCTTGTAAAAGCCGCTGTGGCTCAATTTTGCAATTCCAATTGCCTTTGGCATTGCCGTCATCATCCAAAACTCGAATGAGGCCATATGCCAAATCTCGCATGTCATGCGGGCTGCAATCAATGGCCGGGCAAGCGGCTTGTTCAACATCCGGAATGTGAAGGTGTGAAAAATCGTTAAATCCATCAGGCCGCGCAGTGGGTTGCGGCACATATAATTGGTTTAAAGAATTTCCACCACTGAATTGATTTTGATTTTTCGCCATGATTATTCCCTCAAATATACAAGCTTATTTTTGAGATAATTTTACCGCGGCATCGGAGAATTTGCTTCCCTTTATGTATATTATTCGATAGTATTTTGGAATATAATTTCAATATTCTGCAATTAACTGGTTTTTAGTCCCATGATAGATAAATTTGATAAGAAAATTCTCGAAATTTTACAAGATGACGCCATGCTGCCCATCGCCGAAATTGCTGAGCGGGTCGGCATGTCAAAATCTGTTTGTTGGCGGCGTATAAACAACCTGACCGAAACCGGAATTATAAAAAGCAAAGTTGCCCTGTTAAATGCAGAGCTTTTGGGCCTAAAAGTAGTGGTATTTGCTAACGTTAAGCTAATCAGAAAAGGCCGGCACGAGCTAGAAAAATTCATGCAGGAAATTCAAAAACACCCCGAAGTCACAGAATGTTACACTATGATGGGTGGCGTCGATTTCCTTTTGAAAATTGTGGTCAAAAATGTCAAACAATTTGAAGATTTTTATTGGGATATATTGTTACAAATGGATGTTGTTATGGAAACCTCATCAACGATTGCAATGACCGAAGTTAAGCTCACCACCAAGCTTCCGCTCAATTCCGTAGAAATTTCGCAATAGACTGACTAAAAACTCTAGGTTAAATGTGGCACAGAAATCCTATATAGTTCAAAATATAAAGAAAATATACCATCAAGTAAAATATTGATTTAATTTGTTTCTAATAACCAGTGAATTTAATCGTCTATTTGATAATGAGTTCCGCCCCTTAGCTTTTACCAGCGTTGATAATTTGTTTTTTCCAACTATTTTCTTCAACGGCATCAAGCAAGCATTTCGCGATGTCACCATATGCCAAACCGCTAAAAGGTGAAACCTTGATTTTAAACTCCAGCCTTATATTGTCCTGTCAGCGGTGCTTGGGTTAAAGCCACGGCTCTGACAATGACCCATTCCAATGTAGATTTTTGAATGGCTGCTTCTGCAATCACTTTGTCTTGGTAAGATTGATGATAATAACGGCGCAATAGTTTAATCACTATCCTGTTTAATAAAGAAAATTCTTCACCATCTGACCGCACAAATCCACTCATAAAGACCAGGCGTTTCACTGCATTTTTTTCGCATGCTTTTACAATATTGGCTGTTCCTAACGACATTAGATTACCAACTTATCGGTGACTAGAGGGTCCAAAGCAGCTGATCACAAAATCAACATCTCCGACAATTAAGCCCAACCACCGCGTTTCAGCAACTTTTACGGATGCATAAAAAATCAATTATTTCTATTTAACCTTGGTAATTTGTGTCTTTTATTCCCTGCCAACCGGTCTCAACCGCGAATAGATTGCCGGCGTTTTCATTGGGGTATTTATAAATTTGCGTGGTGATGTAGAGGGTTGAGAGATTTGTGCCGCCAAAACATATATTGGTTACGTTTCGGGTCGGGACATTTATGACGGCGTCTATATTGCCATCTGGCGTTAGGCGCAATATTTTACCGCAATCGCTGGCGGCAATCCAGTAGCAACCATCGGTATCGACCGTCGCGCCATCTGGCCTGCCACCTAGTTTTTTATCGGTTGCGAATAATTGTTTATGGGTGGGAATGCCAGTCATTATATCAAAATCATATTTCCAAATCGAAGCGATGGTGGGATGAGAATCCGATACATACATGATTTTGCCATCAGGACTCCACGCCAGACCATTTTGAACTTTAAAGCCAGATAATTTAGCACTGGCTTGCTGATTGGTAAGACAGTGAACTTGCCCGTTGGCTTGCGCAGCATTAACCTCGACCATTTGCAGACTGCCTGCCCAAAACCGCCCTTGCCGATCGAGCGCCGCATCATTCATTCTAAAGTCGGGTTTGTTGCCAAATAAATCAACAACTAATTTTTGTTGCACTTTGCCATTGGCAAGAGAAAGCTCGGAGAATCCATTGTGAGTGGCACAGATGAAATTGCCGTTCTCGGACTGTGCAAAGCCGCTGATTGGGTCGTCTAGGTTAAATGTTTTATGCTGATTATGTTTAACGCTGTTGATGGAAGTAGCGGTTAAATCTATCCAATATAGAGCTTGTTGCTGTTCCACCCAAACCGGAGATTCACCCAATTTATTTTTTGAAACACAGAAAAGTTCAGCATTCAAGACTTTCATAAATCACCACCTATATTATGAAAATAAATTCCTATTTTCAGCTATAATTTGCGGCAATCTTTCCATCGTACCAGACAAATGTTCGCGCATCATTTGAATGGATTTTTCGACATTTTTTTCTTCAATGGCAGTTATGATGGCTTGATGGTCTTCTAGCACAGAAGACATTTTGCCAACCCGCGGTAAATCTAGCGATCTTGCGCGCCCCAAATGGCCGCAACGCGATGCCAAATGCGCGCTTAATTCGAGCTGATTGACCCCGGCGAATAAGGCATCATGAAAAGCCTCATCCAACTGTTTAAACAGCCCGACTTGTTCAATATCATCAACCAATGCGCCTTGCATTTTTACAAAACCCTTGGCTTTGATTATAATTTTGGGGTCACCATTAATGGCCAATTGCCGCACAACCTCACACTCCACTGCGGTGCGCAGGAAATGCTCATCGCGAATTCAGTTGGCATCAATTTTTGTGACCACGGTGCGCGATTGCGGATAAGAGACAACCAATCCATCCCGCTCTAACCGAGTGATTGCCTCACGCACTGGCGATTGACTAACGCTGAACAACTCGGCAAGTTCTGACCTGACAATGGTTATATCAGGCGGCATGCTGTTGGAGATTATTCTTTCGCGTATCTCGTCGTAAACTCGGGTTGATGCCGGAGTGTGAGCATTGATTTTAGAGGGGTTATCGCCGAAATTATCAGCGCCAATCACAAA
>NVUS02000256.1 GCA_002402005.2 OCS116 cluster bacterium
TCGCTCCAATTGTCATAATCGATTTTTAAATCGCCCATTTGCACCAATGCGCCGGTGATTTTAATGTTGGGAATGACGTTGCGGGCAATGCCGCCGGCCGCCACCCGCATCGCAGTTTCGCGGGCAGAGGAGCGGCCACCACCACGGTGATCGCGGATGCCATATTTATTTTGATAGGTAAAATCAGCATGGCCGGGGCGATATTGGTTTTTAATTTCGCCATAATCTTTGGAGCGTTGATCGGTATTTTCAATCATCAGGCTGATCGGTGTGCCGGTTGAAACTTGCACACCATCTTCGTTTAAAAATACGCCGGATAGGATTTTGACCAGATCGGCTTCTTTGCGCTGGGTTTCGAACCGGGTTTTGCCGGGTTTGCGCAGGTCGAGAAATTTTTGAATCTCTGCCGCATCAATCGGAATGTTAGGCGGGCAACCATCGACCACGCAGCCAATGGCCGGGCCGTGGCTTTCGCCCCATGTCATAAATTTAAATACATGACCAAAAATATTATAAGACATAAATTCTCTTTAATCTAATTTGACATCAACCGTTGAAATGTCAGGTGCGTCGACCTGTTTCATACCCACAACATGATAACCGCTATCGACATGATGCACTTCGCCAGTGACCGCCGTGCCAAGGTCTGAACAAAGATAAAGCGCGCTGTTGCCCACCTCGTCAATGGTCACGCTGCGTTGCAATGGGGAGTTATATTGGTTCCATTTGAGGATATATTTGAAATCGCCAATGCCGGCAGATGCCAAGGTGCGAATGGGGCCGGCTGAAATGGCGTTGACCCGTATTTGGCCTGCACCCAAATCGACCGCGAGATAGCGCACACTGGCTTCGAGTGCGGCTTTGGCCACGCCCATCACGTTATAATGTGGCATCACCCGTTCGGCACCATAATAGGTGAGGGTGAGCAATGAGCCACCATTGGGCATAAGTTTTTCGGCACGTTGGGCGATGGCGGTGAATGAATAACAAGAAATATTCATCGTCATGTTAAAATTAGCTGAGGTGGTATTGACATAGCGGCCAACCAGCTCGTCTTTGTCCGAAAATGCCAAAGCATGCACCACAAAATCGATTGTGCCCCATTTTTCTTTTAACGCATCAAACATGGCATCAATGCTGGCATCATCGGTAACGTTACATTCAAATAATGTATCGCACTCTAATTCATCAGCAACTTTTTTAACCCGTTTTAGGATTTTTTCATCTTGATAAGACAAAGCAATTTCGGCGCCTTGGGCGGTAAAAGCTTTGGCGATGCCATAAGCGATAGAGCGGTTGTTGGCGACACCCATAATGAGACCGCGTTTGCCCTTCATGATGCCATTGCCTACTGAATTGCCTGAATCTGTCATGATATTCCTTTATTCGATGGTTCGATATTTCCGCAAAGATTAATATCAATATATATTAAATCTTTGCGGCTGACGCAAGGTCGTTATGCATCACTGTTGAGCGATAATTTGTTTTTTGCCCATTGTTTCATCAATGAAAGCAGATCTTTATCTTCTTCTTCGGGCAGGGTGATCATGATTTTTACGAATTGATCGCCGGTTTTGCTGCCACTTTGAATGCCTTTGCCTTTTAAGCGAAACACCTTGCCAGAGCTGACACCGCGCGGCAGGCGCAAGGCAATTTTGCCGTGAATGGTGTCGATGTTTATTTTTTCGCCCAGCACCGCATCATTCAGCGAAACGTCTTGTTCAACCCGCACATCCAAGCCATGGCGTTTGTAGAAAGTATGCGGTAGAATGGCGATTTTAAGCAATAGATCGCCATTGGGGCCAGCATTGGGGGAGGCGACTCCTTGGCCTTTGAGCCGTATACTCTGTGCATCTTCGACCCCAGCTGGGATTTTGGCATTGATTAATTTGCCAACGCCATTGCGCACTTGTTGGCTGGTGCCTAGGGCGGCATCTTCGAATGATAAGGTAACCCGCAATTGGGCATCTTGGCCTTTTTGTGGGCGTGGTTGGCCGCGGCCAGCGCCGCCAAATAGATCGGAAAAAATATCCTCAAACCCGCCACCTTGGCCTTGGGCACCAAATGGGTTGCCACCATGGCGCGGCCGACCTTGAGCAAACGGATTGCCACCACCAAACCCACCAGCACCAAAACCAGTTTGATTGCCTTTTTCATCAATTATGCCAGCATCATATTGGCTGCGTTTTTCTTTGTCTTTTAGGATGTCATACGCGTTGCTGATGTCGCTAAATTGCTCGGCGGCTTTGGGATCATCTTTATTGCTATCGGGGTGATATTTTTTGGCAAGCTTACGGTAGGCGGATTTAAGCGCCTTATCATCGACATTTGGACTTACATTTAAAATTTGGTAAAGCTTGGTGCTTGCCATATGATTTTCCTAACAATTACTTTAACTATATATGGTGTTTTTTGCCTAATTTGCAAGCTGATAGTGGGCATCTATAGTTAAACCTGCATCACTTACCACCATATTTTTATCCATCAGCCATTCGAGCTGCGCCAATGTCGACATGGCGGCCGGGCCGATCAGTGCCGGATCAAGCTTTGGATAGTTGATTTTGACCATCTCGACAATGTCGCCAATGCCTTGTTTTAAGCATTCGACAATCTCGGCTTCGCGGCCTAACCGATGTTTGATCAGCTCGTCAATGCGGGCTGCGGGTTTGGTGATGGCTGCGCCATGGGCTGAGTAAAATACCATATAGGGCGTGGTTTTTAGCTTGTGCAAATTATGCATATAGCGGCTCATATTGCCATCGGGCGGCGCGACTATGGTGCTGGCCCAGCCCATAATGTGATCGCCGACGAATAGGCAGTTTTCATCATCTTGAGTGGGGTGCTCATCAATATGGGTGAGGGCGAAGGCCATATGATTATAGCAATGGCCATCGGTTTTTGTGGCTTTAAAAGTGAGGTTGTCGCAGTGGAATGTTTGCTCATCTTTGAGTGTGATATCTGGGGTGAAACCCCAATCACCACTGCTTTTAAACGGGTTGTCTATGTCTGTGCGGTAAACATCATGTTTGCCAGACGCATAGGTTTTTGCGCCGGTGAGGGTTTTTAGTTCGGCTGCTGCCGGTGAATGGTCGTGATGGCTATGGGTGATGAGGATTTGGTTGATTTTTGCCGGTTTTAAGGCTTCGACAAGTTGCGGAATAAAGCCTTGGATAATCGGCCCTGGGTCGATGACGGTGAGGTTGTTTTGCCCGATGATGAAGCAATTGGTGCCTTTGAAGGTGAACCTGCTGGGGTTGGGGCAAGTGATGCGCCTAATGTGCGGACTTATTTGCTTTATTTTAATCATGTGCTTAGTTTAAGCCATTCAAACTGGCTGTAAACGCCTAAAAATAGATTTATCCTAAAGTTTTTTGGGATAGCGGCAAAGATTAGTTGCGCTTTGTGAAAATTCGGTTTATTTAGCTTTCAATGTCTGTTGGGGTATAGCCAAGCGGTAAGGCAATCGGTTTTGATCCGATCATCCCAGGTTCGATCCCTGGTACCCCAGCCATTTTTCTTAAAAATCTATCTACGCATAATGCATAAGCAAAATTGGCTTGTGCGTATATTTATTTGCGGCCTATAATTGGCGGTGAATGAGAGGGCTGATTATGAATCCGATACTAGTTGATGTTTTACGTGCTGACCATGTGGAGAGTGTGCA
>NVUS02000257.1 GCA_002402005.2 OCS116 cluster bacterium
ATCGCTTCAGGCACAATAATAGACGCACCCAACCCAGTCATTGTGCCACAAACATTAATGATGGGGCGAAGCCCAAGCCGCGTGCGGATTGGAACTTCTAGGGAGTTTTGGCGGGAAGACGTCATGACTCTAAATCCTTAATTATATGTATAACAAGCTGCAAATGGGTGCCATAGATGCAGTCAAGGTCACTGTGCTAGATTAACCTATTGCGCTCTCATCATGCCTCAAAATTTATTCCCTCATCTCTTCCTTTGTTACAAAATAAAGGAAGAGTCTCATCTTAAACTATTGTCTTGTATATCAGATGATAGTTTGGTATTTAAGACGCTAGCAATAAAATCAGCCCTTGGCAATAACAAGTTTGAATGTTTTGGGTGGAATGCAGATTTTAAAGAAAGAAGCGGCATAATGCGCGAAAAAAAGCAGCAAGTTGGACGGGAACGCGGCATCGACCGGATCTTAAAGCTCCTTTCCTATCTCAATGATGTTGGCCAACCCGTCAGGCTTTCAGAATTACCCCAAGCCCTGAACGCGCCAAAATCCACAATCTACGAATTGGTTCGGGCACTCACTGACGGCGGAATCCTCGAACAAATCGGCAATGACAATAAAATCTATTTTGGCAGAATGATTCACCTATATGGCATTAGCTATATGCGCGAGAATGCTCTTATCCGCCGCGGTGCTGCCGAGGTGGATAGCCTATCAGAATTAACCGGCGAGACCAGTGAACTTTGTGTATTGAACCGCAATAGACAAGTGATTATGCACACCCATTTAGGCTCCCGTCCAATGCGGATTAGTTCTCAATCTGGTGGTCAAATTCCGCTACCTTGGACGGCATCAGCACGGTTATTACTAGCGCAGTTTAGCCCCGCCGAAATTAAATCTCTGATTGTTACCGAAGATTTGACGTTACCCGACAAACGCAAAGTAAAAATCGAAGACTTTATTGCCGATTGTCACGCAGCACGCGACAAAAATTTGGTGGAAACAAGTGGATTAATCAACAGCTTCACCCAATGTCTAGCAACGCCAATATTTGACATGAGAGGCGAAATTCAGGCCGCAATTTGCTTAGTTCTGCCCATCGATATAGAGGCGCAACACTTGCAAAAAGTAAAACAATTCCTGATTGAGAGTGGCCGCAAATTATCAATGCACTCTTAGTTGAATTTAAACATCAATTAGAAATAATTGTTTAATGCTGCAAACCATCCAAATTATTAATCCACCATCGTTCCAGTCATCAGCATTCTTAGCAATTTAAATTGCTCATTGACATGGTAATTTTCACAAAGTGCAGATGGATGATAACAGATCGTCTTTTTCACCCGTCGAACGATGTAATGGTGGGCTATCGCGCAAGATGCATATCGAAGAAGAGTTTGCTCTCTTTGTTGATTTTGAGTGTTTCGGGCATAGTCCAGTCAAAGATGTACTGCGCATGCAAAAATCATTCGTAAACGTGAAGGGCGCTTTTGACGTTGAATCGATGTAGTTTGCGATGGACACGAACAGTGTCACTGAGGAACAGATCGTGCGTTCCATTGGTCAGAATTGTCGGAGGGAAGTCTCCAAAATCACCATTAACAAGCGATAGCAACGGATCGGTCATATCGTGGTTGGCCTGCATAGAGAGCTGCGGCTTTTCTCAGATAGCCATTATAACTGCTCAACATATTATCTATCCAATCATTGGTTTTGTTATTATCTGTCAAAGTGACCATTTTATCGTGTTTTTTTTAGCAAGATGTATATCTTGGGTCTTGAGCGTCGCAAGGATTATCTTACACCCATCAAAATCACGAGCATTCATAGGAATAGTCTTTTGAAAATAGTAATTATTGCCTTTTCATAAAATCAAATATTTATCAATATCGTTCATGATTTGACACTCAGATTGTTGAGAACCATATCATAAACTATATCAAAACCTACGTAATTTTTAAGAAAACACCAATAAATGCAATGGTCAAAAATCTAATAAATTAAATTATAACTTACTAATTCAAAATCTTATAAATTTATCTTCTGGGAGATAATGGCGGAGATGAGGAGGGCGAAGAAAATATTTATATACCTTAATTAAATCAATGAGTTATTATTGAAATTATAAGAGGACCGTATCAACAAGGGTATCAAAAAAGGTATCAACGTTTTTTCATTATATTTTATAAACGAAATTGGCTTTTAAGATTACCGACAAATTTATTTTTAAATCTGAGGGAATAAATCACAAAAAAACGGCGCCCAAAAGCCCGCTTTCAGAATTTTGTATAGGAGGGGGGCTTGCGCAACCTATTCCTATCTCAGCCAATATATAATAAATGAAAATAAACTAGAATGAAATTAACTCTAATAGAGATCAGTAAATCGTGGTAAATCTATTTTAGATGTAGTGTATGCGAAAACAGCGGAAACTATGGCCTAGAAATTTAAAGCGGAATTTGGGCGTTAAAAAATACTCATACGAAGACCCTACGGGTTCCCTATTTGCCATAAAGAATAAGCTTGATAGTTTTTGTTAATTCCCAATACTGTCATTTAATGACAGTATTGGGAATTACGTGACATCATTGGAAAAATATATTTCTGGCGCAGGATATGCTGACCGGATTTTAACGGAAAGACAAATTGCCCGTATTTTAGGCGGTAGCCCGAACCGACGATATGCTCATGTGAAGCGAGCGATTAAAGATGGGAGCCTCATTCGCTTAAAACGCGGTAAGTATGTGTTAGCTGATGATTTGCGAATTGAGGCAACTCATCCTTATTCTGTCGCTCAAGCGTTAGTTCCAGGTAGTTATATTTCTATGGAAGCCGCACTCTCATATCATGGCTGGATTCCTGAAGCCGTATATTCAGTTGTGAGTGTGACCCCTAAGCGAAAATCAAAAGAATTTAATCACAAAGTCTTTGGTCAATTTTCATTTTACCCTTTAGCTCTGAACCGGATAAAATTTCTGGAAGGGGTGCATCGTATTAAACTGAACAATCAGACTTGGTTTATGGCTTCACCATTGGGAGCTTTGATTGATATGATTGCCTATAGGAAAACTGAATGGCAGGGATTGGAATGGAATGAGCGTGGGTTACGGATTGATCGAGAGCATCTTTTAGCAATCCACGAAAGAGAATTTATGGCACTGAAATACGTCTATAAGCATAACGCTACGATTAATTTTCTGGCTCAACTTGAGAAGAGCATTGTTCAAGAACGCGAAGGCTCAGCATGATTGATATAATTCAAAATAAGTTGGCAAGCTATGAAGCAGCCAATACGCTTGAAAAAGAGAACGCAACCAAAGAAATACTTCAAGAAATCGCACTCTATGCATTATGGAGAGCGAAGTTTTTTGAAGTGGCAGTATTCCAAGGCGAGACCAGTTTGCGCATACTTCATGGCCTACCTCGGTTTTCGGAGGATTTGGATTTTATGCTTATCTCTCCAGATTCGGAATTTGACTGGTCTCCATATCTTACATTGCTTACATCAATTTTTGAA
>NVUS02000258.1 GCA_002402005.2 OCS116 cluster bacterium
CCCATTGGCGCGCTGCCCAAAAAGCTTAAAGTTAGCGCCAGCAAAGCCATCACCAAGGTGATCATCACCACCCAGCGATTGCGCAAACCATCGCGCGATTCTTTTAAAATCAGCGTCCAAATCTTATCCATGATCAACCGCCTTTTCCTGTATTTTTTCATCATGCAAAGTATATTGCATAAATACCTGCTCTAGGCTGGGGTCGACAATTTCAATATTTGTTAAATTGATGTTTAGGTTAAACAAGCTCTGCAATAAAACCGTTTTTTCTTCGAGCGGGCAGGCCAATGAAATTCGATTTTTATCACCTTCAAATTTTTCAATGTTAGGCTTAAATTTGTGGATAATGCGTTCCATATCTTTTGAATTGGCGGTGATTTTAATGATGGATTTTAGCCCAATGTCACTGCGCAACCCGTCTATTGTATCGATCGCCACCAGCGCACCTTGGTTCATAATCGCCACCCGGTCAATGCGGTCATCCAATTCAGTTAGGGCGTGAGATGAAATAAACACCGTCGCGCCGGCATGTTTTTCTTCATTGATAATGCTATAAACCGTCTGGCGGGAGAGCGGGTCAAGCCCTGAAGTTGGTTCATCCAAAATCAGAATTTTAGGATGGCCGATCAACGCTTGCGCCAAGCCCAAACGTTGCCGCATGCCTTTGGAATAGGTGGCGATTTTATCATCAGCGGCTTTTAGCAGATCAACCCGTTCAAACAGGCCGTCAATCTGGTTTAAATCGGCATTTTTAAGCTTGGAATAAAATGTCAAAACCTCGCGACCAGTCATATTGGTTTGGAACAAAACCTGCTCAGGCAAAAAGCCAATATTTTTGCGCAATTTATTAAAATTCGCATGTTGCGGGCTACTGCCCATAATCGACAATTGGCCGTTGGTCGGCTGCATCAGCCCCAAAACCAGTTTTATCAATGTGGTTTTGCCGGCGCCATTATGCCCAACCAAAGCCAAACATTCACCTTGCGCAATGGCAAGGTCAATATCACGCACCGCAAAATGATCGCCATATTGCTTGGTGATATTGTCTAATTGAATTGTCGGAATGTTATCCATAATTCTCATCACTCACTTTTATAAGGCATTGTATTTGCCGGTATTTTCATCAATGGCGCGCTGTCAACCACACCACCGGGGTGCAAAGCAGGAAATGCCGATTGAGCCCATCTTAGCACCTGAACCGCCGGGCTGTTGATGAGTAATTTTGCCGCAGGATAGCGCCATAATATCTGATCAGTCACATCATTGGGGCGGTAAAGGTTATCGGCAATGCCATTGCCATCTAAATCAAAAGCCGAATTGTCACTCCAATAATTACCAACGCCGTCTTTGGACCAATCTAGCCATTTTGTGCCGACATATTTCACCTGTATCCGGTTGTTAACAAACGCATTGTTCAGGATGTTGTTTTTTTCTGAACCGGCGGTGAAATGCACGCCAATTTCGCAATTGGAAAAATAATTATTTTTAATGTCATTGCCATTGCTATTGTAAATGAACAGGCATTTTTCGGGCGCTGTTGGGTTGTTTTTGGCATAGACTTTGTTGCCAATAATTTTAACCCCATTGGCATAATTAAACAGAATGCCTCGGTCTTTGTCATCAATCGATTGGTTGTTAATCACCTGTACTTTTTTCGAAAACATTATGGCATAACCAATTGTATTGCCTTCGGAAATATTGTTTTCGACCAAGCTATCATTGGTATACATATAATGGATGGCAAACCGCACTTGGTGAATGTAATTATTGCGGTAAATATTTTTTTTATTGGTGGTGGTGAAAATGCCATCGCGGCCAAATTGAATGTCATTATTTTCGACAATTGCGCCGGGCGCATTCCATAATTGCACACCATTGCCACGCTCATTAACCCGCATGTCTTGCCGGCCACGGATGATGTTATCGGCAACCGTGGCATTTTTAGCGCCCCAGACATAAACGCCGATTAAATTGTCTAATATCTTTAGATTTCTGACCTCAATATTGGAAGCTTGTTTGGATAAAAACACTCCGGAATCTTGAGTTTCGAGCAATAAGCCACTGCCGGTGACGGTAAAATTGGATAGGCTGATATCCGAGCCTGTCACGGTGATGACATTGCCAACATCATTGCCTTTAATGATGGTATTTTCTGTGCCAATAATGCTGATGCTTTTGCTTATATTTATCGGGCCATTATAAGTGCCAGCCGCCAAAATAAGCCGATCGCCAGCTTGGGCTTGATCTATCGCTTGTTGTAAATTTTCGCTGATATTTATGTCTTTCGCCATCGCAACATTGCAAAAACCCGCAGCGAAAGTGGCAGCGAAAACTAGTTTCGCTACCGTCATTTTTAAAAATGATATTTTATTCAACATAGATAAATTACCTATTTAGGTTCAACCAACATACGACCGCGCATTTCCATATGCAACGCATGACAGAACCATTGGCAATAGAACCAATGCACACCCGGTGAATCGGCTGTAAAGGTAACAGAAGCGGTGGCTTGTGGGCCAACTTCCATCGCCACACCATAGTTAGAAATGGTGAAACCATGAGTCAAATCATCAATATAATCAATATTGGTGATGATCACTGTCACTTCATCGCCCTGCTTGACGGTGAATTTTTCCATAGAAAAACTCGGTGCAGATGAATACATATAGACCCGCACTTTATTGCCATCACGGATCACACCATCAGCTTCTTCAATGTCATCCCAACCGTCTTTTTTGGCTTGGGCTTGCAAATCAGCAAACATGACATCTTCTTGGTCATAGGTGTTTAAAGGATTGACGATGGAGCGATGCACCATAATGCAATCATGCGGTTCGGCAAATGTTGGGCCGTCATGCACAATTTTCATCACGTCACCCGAAATATCAATCAATTGATCATTCTCTGGTTTCAGCGGGCCAACATTGATGAACCGATCTTTAGAGAATTTATTCAATGAAATAAGCCATTTGCCATCGGCATCAATGGTTTCACCCATAGTTGTATGGTTATGACCTGGTTGATAATGCACATCCAATTTTTGAATGATCGGATCAACATCTTCACCAGCATATTTACGAATGGCATCATTAACGTTCCATTTGCAAATTTGGCTGTCCAAGAACAAAGTTGTGTAAGCGTTGCCACGGCCATCAAAGGCAGTATGCAGCGGGCCAAGACCCAATTCAGGCTCAGCAACCACAACACCACGAGGTTTGATTTGATCTTTAAACAAAGCGTCAAATTTTGTGACATCCAATACGCTCACAGTTGGCGAAAGTTTGCCATTGATCATGATGTGTTTTTTGTCAGGTGCAGCGTTCACACCATGTGGGCTGGTTGAGATTGGCACATAACGGGTATATTTAGAGCCTTTACGACCATCCAATACCGGCACACCACCGTCATAGACTTTAAAGTCACCAGCTTTAACACCAGCTTCAATCGCCTCAATATCAAAGATAACCACCCAATCTTGCTCGGCAGATGTCATTTCTTCGAGATTTATGCCTTCTTCGGAGTTGTAACATGTGGCAACAGCGTATCTGCCGGTATAATCGGCATCAACATTATCCAAGTTACCATCAACAATCACTTGCCATGCAACTTCCATTTCCACCGCATTGATGCCAGTGAAAATAGCGTGATATTTGCTTGGATCATCCAACACTGTGCCATCATTTGGTAACGGTACACGATGTTCGCCATTGGCAAATAGATAATTGGTTTTTGGCACTTTTTGTGGGCGTAAACCATGAATATCCGCAGCATTTGGAATGGAGATGATTTTATCAACCTTCATAATGTCGCAACGAATCCGCGCAACACGCGTATTGGCTTTGTCATTCACATAGATAAATTCGCCATCATAAGCGCCATCGGTAAATGACATATGCGGATGATGGGTATCGCCATTCATTGGGAAGCCACCCTTGTCTTTCCAAAATTCTTTTTCTTGTGGCAGCATATTTTCGGTGAGAATTTTAATACTCTCATTGGTTTGCCCCCAACCCGTGGCGCTACAGCGGTTAAACACCGGAATGCGCATCAATTCACGCATAGATGGCACACCGATTATGCGCACTTCGCCCGATTGGCCACCAGACCAAAAG
>NVUS02000259.1 GCA_002402005.2 OCS116 cluster bacterium
AACTCAATTTAGACAAGGAAGCGTTTCAGCAAATGGCTGCTGTTACGAGTGATCATGGTGTGTGGGATGAGCCAGCGGACTATTTTTCATCCACGAAGTACAAGAACAGACCGGGCGCCTTCAAGCTGTGGCTTTACCGGCGGATGATTGGTAATATTAACAATAGAGTGCGAGCAATGCGTAACAAGATGCCGATGAAGGATCTAGCCTCTAAATCTTCCCAAAGGGTCGGACGGTGAGAAAAGGCATGAAACGCTATCGAGGCCCGCCATCCAAGCTTCACTACCGAGATATTCTGAACTGCAAGTTTGGCTTTTGCCTGAGCGATGAGCCGAAGAAAATAATGTCATCCCTGCGTGGGCACTAACTACATATTGATGTCTGGGAACCAACAGCTATATCCCGATGCGTAAGGGCTTTTTATATCTGGTTGCGATTATGGATTGGGCAACATGTCGGGTTTTAAGTTGGCGCTTATCAAACACTATGGAAACTGATTTTTGCATTGAGGCATTGAATGAAGCCATTCACCGCTTTGGTACGCCTAAAATCTTTAACACCGATCAAGACAGTCAGTTCACATCTTGGCAATGGATCAATACGCTTAAGTCTGCCAACATTAAAATATCGATGGATGGCAAAGGCGGGTATCTGGACAATATATTTATTGAACGGCTGTGGCGATCACTCAAATATGAATGTGTTTATTTGCACGCCTGGAGTGGCAGTACAGAAGCCAGAGAAGGAATTGCTAAGTGGATCGACTTTTATAATACACAACGTCCACACAAAGCGCATTGTGGTTTAACACCTGATGTGATTTATTGGAAAAAACTAAACAATCAACCCAACGACTGGTCGGTGAAAAGTGTAGTGTAACCGTGCATTTCCATAATTATGTGGATCGCAATATCCAATTGCCTAATGCCATGTTCCCATGGAAACGTGAAGCGGTTTTTGAAACCGTAGAATAGCAACAACAAGATACCGCTATTTTCCTCGTCATTTTCTTTTCAGGAATCTGTCGGCGAGTTCTGCCCATACGGCGACATCGGCATTTTCGAACTCGCCTTTTTCATCTGAGGTGGATGTTGCAAGTGAAAGCCCATGCACACCATGTTCAAAAATGTGCAACTCGTACGAAACGTTATGTTCTTGAAGCGCCACGGCAAAGCGTAACGAGTTTAGTGCTGGTACCAATTCGTCATCTGCAGTGTGCCAAATGAAGGTCCGCGGCGTGTATTTTGTAACTGCCAAGTCATTGCGCCAGCGTGAAATTTGATCAGGCTGGTGATTGTCTGCAAGTGTGTATTCAAGCATCATAGTGCGCATATCCACCTCTTGCTGGTCAATTTCAACCTGCTGTTGATTAATCATGTGCAGATCGATCAGCGGATAGCAGAGAATGACCGCATTGGGTTGGCGGTTTTGCTTGTCATCAGCTGCTTGGTCTAGCCAATCATCAAGCTGCCAATGGGTGGCATAGTGGGAACATAAATGGCCACCTGCGGAAAACCCGCAAATAGAAATGTCATCAGGGTCAATATGCCATTCCTTGGATTTAGATCTGATCAGCGAAATGGCCTTCGCAAGTTCAATCATCGGCCTTGGCAATGCCACACGCGTCGAATATCGCAGCACAAATACCTGATAGCCACGTGCGGCAAACCACAATGCCACGGGCTCCGCTTCACGATCTGCGGTGCCAAGATAGGCGCCACCTGGGCAAATGATGATTGCAGGTCGGCTTTTACCCGTTTGGAATTCTTGCGACTCTTTGAGCAGATAAATTTCAAGCTGTGCATTATCTACCGCTATGGTTTCGGTATGCATTCAACGTCTTTCCATTATATTTTTTTAAATTTCCTCAACTGGGCAATGCCACATGCTCAGCCAACTCAGTATTCTTGTCTACATTTCTTAAAATCGCCCGTCCATCACTATCAAACAGATATAGATTGCGTGGATCAATGCTGAATTCCATTTGCGCCCCACTCTTAACTTGGGTCTGTTTTCCCAACCGCGCGATGATTTCAATTTCGGTGTCTTTTATGGTGCCGTACCAAAATGAAGAATGTCCCATATTTTCCACTTGGCGCGAAATTCCCGAAAAAGACACCATGCCATTTGTGGCTTGGCCACATTCTATATCCTCTGCCCGCACCCCAATATCAACAAAATCACCTTCGGACAAATCGGAGCCTTCAAGATCAAAAGCAATGTCACCAGACAGAATACCCTGTGCACGAACTTGCAATTTATTGTCAGCATTCGACACAACTTCGCCTGGTATAAAACGCATACGTGGCGACCCCACAAACCCCGCAACAAATTTATTTGCGGGATGATAATACACCTCAAGCGGCGTCCCCACTTGCTGCAACACGCCCTTATCCAGTACAATTATCTTGGTTCCAAGTGTCATCGCTTCAACTTGGTCGTGAGTCACATAAATCATCGTGGCTTTAAGTTGCTGATGCAGTGCCGAAAGTTCGAGCCGCATATCCACTCTTAGCTCAGCATCTAAATTTGAAAGTGGTTCATCGAACAAAAACACCTCTGGCTCACGCACCAGAGCGCGGCCGATGGCAACCCGCTGACGCTGACCGCCCGAAAGCTCGCGTGGTAGTCTTTTCAGATAATCTTCGAGCTTGAGCTTAACCGCGGCCTCCTGAACCCGTTGTTCAATCTGGTCTTTAGGCTCATTACGCATGCGCATGCCAAACGAGATGTTCTGATAGACATTTAAATGTGGGAATAAAGCATAGGTTTGGAATACCATGCCAATTTGCCGCCGCGCCGCAGGGATGTCATCAACAATCCGCTCGCCTATCTGAATCGAGCCCGCATTCGCGGTTTCCAACCCTGCAATCGTTCGCAATAAAGTGGTTTTCCCACAACCCGAAGGCCCCAGAATAACTGCAAAATCACCATTTTCAATGGTCAAATCAATTCCGCTAAGCACTTCAATTGGGCCATAGCTTTTGCGAATTCCTTTAAGAATAACTTTTGCCATTTTATAATCTCACTTCCAAATTCAACATTTTATATACCTTCAATTCCGCGCAAAAATTGCCGGGTGAAAAAGGTGAACAGAATCACCAGTGGGGCAGAAAGCGTCACATAAGCGGCAAATATAGCGCCATAATCAACATTTTCTGAGCCGCGAAATAACATCGCCATCGGGCCAGCTGGTAAATTAGCTTGGTCGGACATCGTGACGAGTGGCCATACCAAATCATTCCAAGTGAATAATATATCCAATATCGCCACCGACCCAAGCCCTGGTAGTGCCAGTGGAATGGCGACAAAAAACAGAACTTTCAATTCACCAGCACCTTCAACACGAGCTGCATCAAATAATTCATGTGGCAATTTTTCGAAAAATAACCGCATCAGGAAAATACCAAAAACCATCTCAAACCCTGTCCATGGCAGCACCAATGCCGCCCATGAATTCATAATTCCCAGCTGCCTTACCAAAACAAATAGCGGCACGATGGTTACAATTCCGGGCACCATCAGCAACATTAATATTGCCAAGAATATGAAATTCTTTCCCGCAAAATTAAAACGGCCAAACGCATAGCCACCCAATAAAGAAAAGATCAGGGTTAAAACCAAAGTCAGTGATGAATATAGCAACGAATTTTGTATGCCTTGAAAGGCCCGCGGCCAAACATCGACATAATTTTGCCAATCAAACGGATAGGTAAAACCCCAAAAGTTTTGAAAAAACTGATCTCGCGTTTTTAGCGAAGTTGCCACCATAAATACAAGTGGATACCAAGTTATAATCGCGAAAAAAGATAACCCAAGGGTTGAAATGACAATAGCTGGGCGGAGCTGCCGAAGGGACAAACCCCCTGTTAATTTATTGACCGACATCATAAGCCCCCTTGTAACGTGCCCTTACAACATAAAAAGAAAATACTAAACCAACCAGAACCATAACCACGCCAGCCGCTGCCGCTAACCCAAATTCGCCATATTGGAAAGCCGCACGATATACAAACCAACCTGGCGATTCCGTGGCGATACCTGGCCCGCCCTTGGTGAGGATGAGCTGCGGTTCAACTGTTTGGATGCCTTGTAAAGTGACAAGCACTCCAACAAAAATCATTGAGCCCCGCAACATTGGAAAATCGACAGCAATAATACGTCTCAACCGCCCGCAACCTTCTACTTTACAAGCATCAATTACATCGGCAGGAATGCCTTCAAGTGCGGAAACAAAGACTAGGAATGCAAGGCCAGAAACAAATGGAAATTGAATGAAAGTGATTGATAATAAAGCGGTTGCTGACGTACCCAACCAAGGGCGAGCCATTTCTGCAAGCCCTATGACTTCGAGCAGAGAATTAAGCATACCGCCTTGAGGTGATAGAATGAAGCCCCATAGCAAATAGTTCACGGCAAGTGGAACAATCATCGGAATAACGAATACAATTTTCCAGAAAGTTCTTATGTTTGCATTTTTAAAACTTATCACCATTTCAGCTGCGATGAACGCAAATGATAGTATTAGAATGACGCGTATCGAGGTGTAGATTGCCATATTTTTCAGACCCTCTAAAAATACATAGTCTGAAAATAAGTCGGTAAAGTTTCGCAGGCCTAAAAACCGACGGATGCGTATGCCATCCCAATCTGTAAACGAATAGAAAAATGCGTAAAGAGTTGGAATATAACGAAATATAAGTAAATGAAGAAGAATTGGCGACAATAAAACCCACGGCAAATGCCTATGAAGCAAGCTGTTCAAGCTGGTCTTTGTTGCCTTGGCGGCTTCATGATTTGTTACGGCTTTCAAAATGTCTTGCCCCTTAGATATACAATAGTAATGTGTCTGCTTCTGGCGGTAAAGCCGCCAGAAGCATTATTGTTGGTTTTAAATATTAATGATTTCAGGTTTTATTCTGAGCACCATTTCCATTCACCTTCATTTTCCAAGCACAAATCTTCAACTGCACGATCCATAGCAGTTTGATATTTAACTTTCAAATCATCGGCACTCATTTCGCCAAGCATAAAGCTTTGCAACAATCTATTGTGTGCAGTGCCAAATTTTGGCGTCAACCGCGCGATTGGGTCGGTAAATCCACGTTCTGGAAGTTGTGCAACGGCTTGGAAATTAGCCGAAATATCTGGTGTTTCTACACCTTTAACCATAGGAATGAACCCTGTATCTAACATCGCCAAACGTCCATAATTTACGGGAGCTGTGAGGAAACGTAAGAAGTCTACCGCTTGGTCCAAATTTCCGCGATCGGTTGCTTGAGCTGTAATGCCCCATTGGCCTGAGCTAGATGGCCCACCAACGCGATATGACTCGTTGTGAACTTCATATTTACTTTGTTCAGGACCAAAGGCTGGCATATAAGTTGCTTTCACTTCAAATGGTAAATCTTTAAGCGATGGCGCACTCCATGAGCCCAACCAAACCATGGCGACCTTTTCATTATAGAACATGTTATATACGGCATCATAATCTGGAATCCCAGCGAACCCCTCGACCAAACAATCATCTGCAATGCCTTTGACAAGGCCTAGATAAGTGTCAAACCGTGGACCACTCGTGGTATATTTACCCAAGTGAACCGCTCTGGCCATTTCTTCTTGAGTCAATAAGCGCCATGGTTGGTATTCATTGCTATATTTTTCCAAATACCAACTTGGTATCACATCTGCATACGAGCCTGTTGCAATGATAGAGTCTAGCCATTGATAAGTACTCCAACCTGGCGTCATAAACACACCCATTGGCTGAACACCTACTTCACGCAAAGAGCGGCACGCGCTTAATAGATCTCCCCAATCCTTCCAAGAGTCTACGTCCAAACCTTGTTTGCTCATTATGTCTTGATTTACATAGAAACCTGTTTCCACCCAATTTGTGCTCACTTGGAACCAGTTTCCATCGCCGCCTCGGGTTTGGTTCAGAACATTCGCAGGAAACAAATCGCTCCACTTCTCGCTACCAAGCCCGCCTGATCCTACATATGGGTTGGGCTTGCTAAAATAGTCATTGAGCGGCGCCCAGTTATCTGTGCCTTCGGCAATTTTTTTATAACCAGACTGCCACGTTATATCTGGCGCGTCATTGGCTGCAAAGCGAGTTGTCAGCCACGCAGAAAACGCGTCGGCATCGGCAATATGCGGGATGAGTTCAATTTTAACATCTGGATGTAGCTTTTCATATTCATCTGCTAACATTTGGGCTTCAGCCGAAAGCTCTGGATTGGTATCTGGCATGTAGAAGTTACCTAAATTCACTTTCAATGTGGTATCAGCAGCAGCCGACCCCATTGATAACGCTGTCAACGCAGCCAAACTCGTGGCATATTTTATTAATTTATTCATAATTATCTCCCCTCCTTGGAGTTGTTTGTTTCTCATTTTATTTGCCAGATTTTATTTCTATTATTTCCACTCTGGACGGATGGTCAACTTTAACTTCTTATATAACCGAGCGTTTAGTTGGTTTGTTTTGTGTTAAATTCGCTTCACGCCATATCCCTCACAAAAGTAATCTCATGCTGCCCAGATGAAATGAGATACCCCTCGCTTGGCACCTCAATGGGGCGCCCATTCAGCTGAACATTAGATCGTAAAGGGCTCTGGACCAATCGACCAGAACAGCCCTTGGGCAAAGTGAGATTGTATAGAATCTTGCTCCCCTCAATATGCCATGCGGCCTCGATGCGGCCATGTAGGCAGTCGTGCCACATTTCGACATAACCAAATTGCGGCAATATATGCGGGTCAATAACCACCAAGTCAAAACCCGGGGCATCTGCACTTGGGGCAATCCCCGCAACAGATTCAAATAACCATTGGCACACGGCGCCATAGGCATAATGATTATAACTATTCATTTCGGGGTCATATATCGTGCCATCTGGCGCCAAGGCATCCCAACGTTCCCATATAGTGGTTGCGCCTTGCTCTATTTGATACAACCAGCCAGGCACATCTTTTTGTAAGAAAACCTGTGCTGCCAAATCATGTGCGCCGATTTTTGTTAATGCGGGTAATAATGCGGGCGTGCCTATAAAGCCTGTGCCAATTTTACCGCCCGTAAGTTCAATAGATCTTCTAAAATATTGTTTCGCAGCCTGTATATGCTGGCTGGGTATCAGGTCATATAAAAAGGCCAATGAATAGGATGTTTGATCAGAATTTGCCAATCTGCCCGATGGGCTGATGAATTCATTTGCAAAGGCACAGCTAATTTCTTTGGCGCGGTCAGATAATCTTTCTTCATCCTCGGTTTTACCCAAAACGCCCGCAATCTTTGCAACAAGTTGAGTGGATATGTAATGATATAAAGTCGCCGCACATTCTGTACTGATTGTCGGGTTTGGCATCGTGCTACTGCCCTTTGGCTGCAACCAATCACCAAAGCTAAAGCCGCGATCATTAAACCCCGCAGGCGGGTAGACAATGGGGCCGTCCGAAATTGACCATACAAAATCTAACCAGCGACACATTGCATCATAACAGTCTTCCAAAATGTCTTTATCGGCATAATGAAGGTATAATGTCCACGGAATGATGACAATGGCATCACCCCACCCAGTTGAACCTGCAAAATCTGGGAGTATTTGCGGGTGCAACCGAGTTGGATCGGGAGAGACATGTGATATTGCGCCATCTGAGCGTTGGTCTACCATTAAATCAGTCAAATATTTTCTTAAAAACTTATGACTGTCTGCTAAATAACACGCTGTGGGGGCAAAAACCTGAGCATCGCCACTCCACCCCAATCGCTCATCTCTTTGGGGGCAATCTGTTGGCACTTCAATAAAATTTGCCCGCTGGGACCAAACCGTATTTTCGACCAAGCGATTAACCAGTGGGTCACCGCATTTAAAACTTGCGGCTCTATTGGGTAAAGAGGAAATGGGTATGGCCTGAATGTCAATTAACTCAGCGCCGCCTTGCATCGTAAGTCTTGCATATCTAAAACCTTGAAATGTAAAATAAGCCTCGTACTGCTCATCACCATCACCTGACAATATATATTTAATTTCGCACTCCGCGGAACGCAGGTTTCGGTTGTCAAAAACCTTGTTGGGCCCTAAAATTTCGGAATGTTCAATAAAAATTTCCGAGCCACTTTGGCCGTTGACCAAAATACGTACAAAACCACCAATATTTTGACCAAAATCATAAACTGTGCGCCCCTCTTCATCCTCAAACTTATCGACAACTTGCAGTGGCTCTAACGCACGAACGGGCGTGCATTCCTGTGCCACAAGCTTTGAAAGCGGGAAATCAATGGTTTTGACTGCGTGTGAATTTATTAACTTCACTTGTCTTGCGTCAAATGTTTCACCAAAATAAATGCCTGATTTTAAAATCGGCAACAAGCCACTATACCAGTCTTCATCAGTCGCCAAAATCAACTTTTCATCACAGTTTATTTCAGCAATGGCGGCAATTTCATCTCCCCAACAATTGAGAAGCTTAGCATCTTTCCATAAAAGCTGTGAGCGATACCACCCGTCACCAAGCCATATTTCAATAGAATTTTCACCCACATGCAATAAATCGCTAATTTGATAATTTTGAAAAGGCAAGCGGTCATCATAATTAACCCATCCTGGGGTTAATAAATCATCCCCAACACGCTTACCATTGATAAAGCAACGGTATAAACCTAATGCTGAAATGTGAATTTCTTCCGATCCTGTCACCGTAGAAATATTAAATTTCTTACCCACAAAACTGCCTCTCGTGCCCACTCCAGCGTCAGCCAGTGGCGAAATCATTTTTGCGGACCAAAGAATATTTGAAGCCTGTTGACTTTTATTAGAAATTGTCACATCTTACCTTTATAATATTTTGTATAACGTTCTACGTATAATGTTACACATAATATTTTTGAAAGCAATAGAATATTTTCAAAAAATCAGTCATATTGTAAAAAACTTATATTTTATAAGAAACTTACCTTGGTGATAAGAGCATTGACAAAAAGCAAAAA
>NVUS02000026.1 GCA_002402005.2 OCS116 cluster bacterium
CCGCCGCCTACAAACCGTGATGGAACGCGTATTAGACGAAATCAGCTTCTCCGCCACCGACAAAGGCGGCGAAAGCCTAACCATTGATGCCAAATATGTAGAAGACAATATCGGCGATCTAGCTAGAAATACCGACCTGTCAAAATTCATCTTGTAAACAAACCAAACACTCTGAGCTTGCGTCAAACGATCTAACCGCAAGCTCAGAACCACCATCTACCCCCACACAGCAAACACCGAATGTACGTTTACCCTCCCACACCGCAAGCTCAGAATCCCGTTCGCCCCCAAGCAGCAAGCACCGAATATCTAGCTACCCCCAAAAACGTATCCACTCCACCACTCATTTCACCCCAAGGGCACTTCCTCGCTTCGCTCACGGCGCAGTGAGCGCGACAGCCGCCGTTCGAAGCCGCTGCCGACGAACGCGCGGTCGGCTAGAGAGCGCAGCGAACGCACGGACCGAAGGGAATGCCTGTGGTGCAAGTGCTAACAGTGAGCTTGAGCGAACGTATAAATGAAGTACCCGAGTATCGGCTGGAGCGCTACCCAGCCTCTGCCGAATATGCTGATAAGATAATCTAGCTCAACAACCCCACCCTTGCCCAACCCCCCAAAATTGGCTAGCCTACACATAAAGGAGTCCAAACCATGGATGCTCAACAAATATTCGGCAACTTCCTCGCCGCCATCAAAACCTGTTTCAGCAAATATCTAGATGCCAATGGCCGCGCAACACGATCAGAATTCTGGTATTTCTTCCTATTCAGCATGGTTATTTCGGCCTTATTCAACGGCGGCGCAGGAAATACCGGCCTCATTTCCCTCATCCTCTTCATTCCCAGCATTACGGTCGGCATCCGGCGTTTGCACGATGTCGACAAATCCGGCTGGTGGTTATTCATTGTCCTCATTCCACTATTTGGCTGGTTATTTTTGCTCTACACATGGGCGCAAGAAGGTAGCAAAGGCGAAAATCGGTTTGGTTCTGAGCCGGAGAATTTAGATCCGTATGAGTTTGAGGAAGATGCCGAACCGGTGGATTTTAATTATGAGGATTTGCCGCAGGCTGATGATTTGGCGGAGGATAAAGACGTTGAAAATGAAGCGAGCCGCACGAAAGATCGGTATGGGCGTGAGATTGGGAAAGTGGAAGATAAGCGGAAGAAGGGGTCGGATTTTTTGGAAGGCTAGCTTCTTGTTCCACTACGCAATTACTATCACCGCATATTCAGCCATGGCTGGGTAGCGCTCTTGCCGATACTCAGGTACTTCATTTATACGTTCCTACGGCCTATCGGCCTAGTCACCGTTAGCACTTGCACCACGGGCATTCTTCGGTCCGTGCGCTGCGCACACTTGGCAGTGTACAGCTAGCTGACCGCGCGTCGGCTGACTGGGGCTGCGAATGTCTACTGGACGCACTCACCGAAATACAGGGGTGCTTGCGGACTGACGGAAATGCTGAATTTGCGGTTAGGCGGCTTACATTGGGCTGTGTTTGCGGTTATTCCGTGTCAGATTGCATGTCTAACACCGTCAAAATCATGTCCAAGCCTTGCTCATCAAGGCTGCTTATTTCTGCGGCGAAACGATTGGCTAGAATGTTAGCTTTGGGGCTTAGGCCGATTGTATTTATTGTGGTTTTTGTGCGGGAATGGCCGGCAATTTCGATTAATTCTTCGGCCTCATCCCATATAATGTTGAAATAATGGATGATGCGTTGCAGCATTTGCCATGAAGGCACGCCGCGTTTACCGTGCTCTAACGCCGAAAGGTAGGCGGCTGAGATGTTTAAATCTTTGGCCATTTTCTTTTGGGTTACATTTTGGTTCAAGCGCAATTCGCGTAATTTCAATCCGAATGGAGTCATCAATCAATGCCGTCTTTTGCTGCGTAACCGCACATAAACCGCGCCGCCGCCACCATGTTTGGGGTGAGCTGGTTGCCAGCCAATTACAAATTGTGCGGCTTCGGCGCTGTTGAGCCAATCACCGATTGAGGCGCGTAATACCGCGCGCTGTTCAGGCATTTGGAAGAAATCGGCACTGTGCAAACTATGTCTGGCAATTGAGCCGTCGCCTTTGCCGGTCACCACAATCACCGTTTTAAACCCTTGCTGCCAAGATGATCTTAAAAAACTCATCAGCTTGGCTTGGGCATTGTTGCGGTTAAAGCCATGCAAATCTAACCGGGCTTCTATATCGGCACGACCACGTTGTAATTTTTGGCGTATATTGCGGTCAAGCGGCAGGTTTTGCGGTTTTTCATGCCAGTCATTATGGGTTTGATAGCCCGCCGAATGGCCAGATTTTACGCTGGATTGCTGCTGAGCTTGGTCAAAACGCTTCATTAATTTCAGCAAATAACCGGCCTCTAACGGGTCGGCTTTTACTGGCTTAATCGGCGCAGCGGTGGATTTTAGGTTTTTACGAATTCTAGGTTTTTGCAGCTTTATAGTCGGCAGAATGTCTGGCATCTGCTCAACTTGCAGCTTTTGGCGCGGCTTACCCACCACGTCTTTGGTGACTTTTTGCCACAAAGATTGCTCTTGGGCACTCAGTTTGCGTGATTTCGAAGCCTTTTTTGCCATGACAGTGAACCTTAAACCTCTATCACTCGCCTTTCGCGGTGGCGGCCAATTGCCACGAGGTTTTTTCGTTGCTCATGTCACTCTCAAAAGTCCAAACGTCATTAGTATTGAAAATATGCTTTTCATTGCCATCAATAATATGGTCATTGGCATCATAGGTGGTCGAAACCAATTTGCCGACAAAATGCACCGTCAAACGTATAATATTGCCATCCAAAACCGCATCTTTCATCTGCACCCGTTCATAACCTACAAACCGAGCATGCACCCGGTGGCCAGCTTTTTCACGCGCGGTGATCACACCGTTAAAACTCTCGTAAACAGACGGGGTGAGCAGGCGTTGTAAAATATCACGGTCATTTTGGGCAAAACCCAAATTAATCATCTCATAAGCCACTTCCGCGCCATTCATAAATTCGCGATAATCAAATGACGGGTGTGCCATAATGATGGTTTTTAAGCCTTCTTTGGCTTTGTCATCGGCAGAAGCAAAATTTTCTGTGTCCATGGCACTGGCCAAAATCTCCACCGGGTCAGGGCGGGCGGCATTGCTGGTTTTGCTTTTGGCGGCGGTCGGCAATTTAATTACATTGCTGCCATCTTGATCATTATCAAGCGGTTTATTGCGGTCATCCTGCGCATTCATATCTTGGCTGTCTTCGCCATTTTTACCCAACGTCGTGAATAATTTATAGACTAAAAATACCGCCAAAATCGGCACCAAAATGTTAAGCAAACTACCCATATCATTATCCTTAAATATACCTATAGATCCAACTAGATCAAATTTTTACAAGAAACCTATCTTGTTTTTTATGCAATTGATATACATATAGTCATTATATAAAACATTATCAAATATTCTGATGATTTTTTACCCAAAGCATGGAGTCTGACCAATGGGTCTTTTATTATTATTCATATTCATCGCCGTTCCGGTGATCGAAATTGCCCTATTCATTCAGGTTGGCGGAGCCATTGGCTTATTGTCAACTTTGGCCGTGGTGGTGGTCACCGCAGTGATCGGCACTTATTTATTGCGCCAACAAGGCCTTAACATTGTGATGAAGGTGCAAGCCGAAATGGCGCAAGGCCAAATGCCGGTTAAAAACCTGATTCATGGTGCATTTATTGTGGTGGCTGGGCTTTTGTTGCTCACCCCGGGCTTTTTTACCGATTTTATTGGTTTTAGCTTGTTTATTCCGCAGGTGCGCTTGGCCGCTGCGGCACTTATTGGTCGGCAATTTAAGCAATCGCGCTATGGCAAAACCAGCGCTGGGTTTGAGTTTCACTCAACCACATATAGCCATAACCAAACCACCAACTATAGCAGTGAAGATGAGATTGAAGGTGAATTTCATGTGATTGAAGATGACCCCAAACAGATCGACAAATAAAGCCGTAGCCACTGCTTAACGTTAACCATATCGCGCAAAAATTGGCTTGCTGTTTGGCAGTATATATCCTACCTTAACGCGACTTTTGTAGATAGATTAAACAGGAAAAAATTATGGCTGATGAAAATACCGGCGCCGCTGCCAATGCAAATAACAATGCAGAACAAGCGCCAGCCGCTCCAAATATTCAAGTGATGGTGCAATATACCAAAGATTTCTCGTTCGAGAATCCAAACGCACCTATGTCATTAAGCGGCGATGTTAGCCAAACCAGCAAAATCAACATTGTGGTCAATGTAGAAGCCACACCAATGGCTGATGATCATTTTGAAGTTATCTTGCAACTCGAAGCCTCAGCCAAAGATGGCGACAAAGTTATCTTTAATGCTGAGCTTTATTTTGGTGGCGTGTTTAAATTGCACAATTGCCCAGCCGATACCGTGCATCCAATGGTGATGATTGAATGCCCGCGCATTCTATTCCCCTTCGCCCGCCGCATCATTTCAGATGCCATTCGTGATGGCGGCTTCCCACCATTAATGATTGACCCAGTTGATTTCACTCAGCTTTATCGCGATAGCATTGTTGCCAATGTCGAACAAAGTAAAGCCGCGGAAGCCGCAAAAGTTGCCGAAGAAACCAAACAATAGTTTGAACAATGATTTTTAAGAAGTGCCGCTTTTTGAGCGGCATTTTTTTGCTTATATCTGATGCCAAAGAGACTTTTCACCAATTTCATCATCAATAAATTTCTTATGCGCTGCCAATTCATCTTCGGTCAGCAGAGATTTTAACTTGGTTGGCCGCGGCATTTGTTTCACCGCCCGGTAAGCATCACCCGCACCACCAATTTCATCATCCATCAGGTTAATTTGCCGCCCGCCCATCAATTCCATATAGACTTCGGCCAATAATTCACTATCCAGCAACGCCCCATGCAAAGTTCGGTTGCTGTTGTCAATGCCAAACCGCCGGCACAAAGCATCCAAACTATTCGGCCCCGTTGGGTAGCGTTTGCGCGCTACGGTCAAGGTATCAATCACCCCACCATTGGCAGTGCTTTGCTTCAATTTTGGTTTGCCAACTTTTTGCAGCTCAAAATTCAAAAATCCCATGTCAAATGGCGCGTTGTGAATGACCAATATATCATCTCCACAAAAGCGTAAAAAATCATCAGCCACTTGCGCAAATAATGGCTTGTCAGATAGAAATTCAATGCTCAACCCGTGCACTTTAAACGCACCTTCCGGCATGTCACGCTCGGGGTTGATGTAAACATGAAACTCTTTACCGGTCGGGATGAGATTGTGCAGCTCCAAACAGCCAATCTCAACCAAGCGATGACCTTCAGAGGTTTTAAACCCCGTGGTTTCAGTGTCCAAAACAATCGATCGTTGCGGAATTTCTATGGCCATAATTTCTATCTATCTATGAGTTTTGCGGCAGTCGATCCAAAATCTTAATGATTTCATTGACTTGCAATTCTGCCGCTTGCAAACCATCACTGGTGTCGACAATATAATCCGCCCGCGCACGTTTTTCAACATCACTTATTTGTTTGGCGAGGATAAACTCAAATTTCTCGGCCGTCATACCGTCCCTTTGCATCACCCGCTCACGCTGAATGTCTGGCGTGGTGGTGACCACAATCACTTTGTCCATACCCTCATCAGTTTTCATCTCGTATAGTAAAGGCGAGTCAAAAATAACATATTTAGCGCCATCTTGCTGTATTTGGCTAAAAAACTCGGTCTCAATATCACGAATCAACGGGTGAAGCTGCTGCTCAATGGCAGTCAAAGCATGCGGGTTTTCTTGCACAAAGGCCGACAACACTTGCCGGTCAACCGCATCACCCAAAACCGCCTCGGGGCAGATGCTGGCCACAATGTCATAGCCTTGATAGCCTTTTTGATACAGCGTATGCACCATGGCATCGGCATCAAATATCGGCACGCCCTTTTGTTTAAACATGTCAGATGTGGTCGATTTGCCCATGCCAATAGACCCCGTCAAACCAATTTTCAACATATATTTCCCTCTTTATATTTCTAGCCGGCAAATCTATAAATCTGCCAACACCAAATCCCTCAATTCTTCATCCACTTGTGGCAGGATGCCAAACCAAATTTCAAACGCTTTGGCCGCCTGGTGCAATAACATACCCAGCCCATCCACCGTCACCAAACCCAAATCATCAGCTTGTTTTAACAAACCAGTTTGCAGCGGCGTATAAACAATGTCAGCCACAATCGCACCTTTGGGCATTAATGACAGATCAATATCAAGGTCATTTTCACCATTCATACCCAAGCTGGTTGTATTGATCAGCAAGCCAGCTTGCTGCAAACACTCATTCAATTCGGTTAAACCTGTTAAAATAGTAGCTTGAATGCCCAAATCTGCAAGTAATTTTTCTGCCCGCGCCTGGGTGCGGTTGTAAATGTAAATATGTGGCGCACCGGCATCATGCATGGCTTGCAATATCGCCCGCGCTGCGCCGCCCGCACCATATATAATGACAGGCTGGTCAGTTTTGCGCCAATCACTATGGTCTAATAGGTTGGTGTAAAACCCATAACCATCTGTATTGTTTGCATATAATACATCGTCGCGCCACGATATTGTATTGCTCGCACCTAGTTTGTTGGCCAAAACATCACGGCGTTGCACCGCCTCAAATACCGCCTCTTTATGCGGAATGGTAATGTTAAAACCCAAACATTCATCACGTTTCAGCGTGTGAATAAATTCAGCCAAATCATCCGGCGCAATGGCTTTTTGTGCATATATAGCGTTTAAATTGTATTTTTTAATCCAATGATTGTGAATGAGTGGCGATCTAGAATGTTCAATCGGCCAGCCAATCACATATAATTTTTTCGTTTCTGACATTTATTCCCGCTCTTTAAGATTTTATCTGACTATATTGTCTGACTATATTGTGTGCCGCGCAAAAATTCAATCAATGGCAGCAATGGCAAACCCAAAATGGTAAAATAACTGCCTTCAATCTGCCGAAACAATTGCACGCCAATGGCTTCTAAATGATAGCCACCCGCTGCATTGACCACATCGTCATCGGCCTGCTCAATATAATCCGCAATTTCAGCCGCACTCAAATCATACATGGTCAGCCGCGCTTCTTCTTTTACTCTAAAAACAACCTGACCATTTTGTACAATGCTCAATGCCGAAGTTAAAATATGGGTTTTGCCACTCAATTGCTGCAAATGCCCTAATAAATTAGCCTTATCGCCCGGCTTATCCAAAATCATCCCATGCAAATGGCAGATTTGGTCAGAGCCCAATATCAATGCAGATCGATTCTCCACCGAAACAAGTTTACTTACATATAGTGCTTTGGCATCAGCCAAATCTTGCGCGGTTTGCGCCGGCTCTATACCCAATTGAATGTTTTTACGTTTGATTATGTCTTCATCTATATCCGCCGGCAGCGCGGTAAAAGCGATGTTCGCCCCGTTAAGTAGGCTTTTGCGCCCCAAACTGTTGGAAGCGAGTATCAAATTGAGTTGTTCATTGTCTATCATGCGCGGGTCTGTTCATAAAATCCCTAAGCTTGTGGATGAAAAAGGATAAGATTCTAACTTATCCAAGCCTAGCCTTAGTTTCACAATCTTTTCCACATTTGTATAAAATTGGATAATTTGACTGTTAATTAGAGTGGATAAGATTTAATAAAATTATAAGTTTTTTTACAGAGCTTATCAACATGGTTAATCTGTTTTTAGTGAAAAACTCAAAAAATAGCTTGTTAACCTTTTGTTAAGGTTTTGTTAACTTTTGGCGACAATTGGTTAACAAAAAGTTAACACCGTACGGAAAGAAACCAAAAAACCTGTTAACTTTTATCGCAATTTATACAATCATCAAATTGTGCATTACATGTGAAAGACTCGTGAACAAAAACTTTTACTCCTTATTCACCGACCAACAACAACAACAACCTTTATATATAATATTATGATCCTAAACACTTTCAGTTCTCATCCTCCTTCTATCCCTCCCATTTGGTTCATGCGTCAGGCAGGTCGCTATCTGCCCGAATATCTAAAAGTCCGTGAACATGCCGGTAGTTTTTTAGACCTTTGCTACAATCCAGAATTTGCCACCATTGTCACCATGCAACCAATAGACAAATTCGATTTTGATGCTGCCATTCTATTTTCAGACATTCTTGTTGTGCCCCATGCTTTAGGTATGCAAGTGAGTTTTGTCAAAGGCGAAGGGCCTAAATTAGTGCCTTTAACCAATCAGGCTGACATTGATGCACTTAACCTAAATAATTTTCATCAGAAAATAGATAAAGTCTATCAAGCTGTGGCATCGATTCGCAAGGCTTTACCCAAAGATAAAGACCTGATTGGTTTTTGTGGCGCTCCGTGGACCTTACTCACCTATATGCTCGGTGGTGTGGGTAGTGTGGACCAAAAGATTGGGCGCTTATTCTCCTATAATCATCCCCAGTTGATGAAACAATTATTGTCATTACTAAGTGATGTTTTGGCTGATTATCTATTTATGCAAGCCAAAGCTGGTGCGCAAGTGCTTAAGATATTCGATAGCTGGGCGGGTAATTTGGCTGATGATGAATTTGACCAGCTGGTGGTAGAGCCGACGCACAACTTAGTCAAAAAATTAAAAGCTAAACTTAAAGCTGCGGGTCTAGATCATGTTAAAATTCTTGCCTTCCCACGTGGTGCGGGTGAAAAATACCCTTATTATGCAAAAAATGTTGATATTGACGGTTTGGCATTTGATACCAGTGTTGATTTAGAATGGATTAGAGACCATATAGACGCCAATATCACCTTACAAGGTAATCTCGACCCCTTATTACTGGTTGCGGGCGGTGAGCGGCTCGATAGGCGCACTAACCACATTTGCGATGTGATGCAGGGTCGCCGGTTTATTTTTAACCTTGGCCATGGCATCATCCCCGAAACACCGCAAGCCCATGTGCATCAGGTGATCAAAACCATCCGCAGCCGCTAACCCAAATCAAGGCCAATATTATGGATTTTATTGCAGATTATTATGAAATTATCAAAGCCGTTCACATCATTGCGGTGATCAGTTGGATGGCGGGTCTGCTTTATTTGCCACGCTTATTTGTCAATCATGCGATGAATATGGATAATGCCGACATTCGTGGCCTGCTCGAGCCAATGGAACGTAAATTATTGAAACTAATTATGAATCCAGCGATGATATTGGCATGGGTCTGTGGTTTGTTATTGGCATTGATTCCCGGCCTGATTGATTTTAAGACCGACATTTGGTTTCATATTAAATTTTTAAGCGTGATCATTATGACCATTTGCCATATATATTTGGGTATAGAACGTAAAAAATTCATCAGTGGTGAAGGCATTAAAACTCATAAATTCTATCGTTTAATCAATGAGATACCAACTATTTTGATGATTGTCATTGTGGTCATGGTGATTGTGCGGCCATTCTGATTCTAATTTTTGGTTTACTTGAAGTTTAAAATCAATTATTTATATAATTCCTATCTTGATATTTTCGCCGTCCGTGCTGAAAATACATCCCAAAAATTATCTACCTTTTCACGCTTACGCCAAGAATGGGTTATATTAAGGCCATATTATTATGAGCGAAACTCCTGTTACTGACGTGATTAAACTTCGTGATTTGAAGAAAAAATCACCAACAGAATTGATCGAAATCTCCACTGAATTTGACATTGAATCTGCCAGCGCCATGCGCAAACAAGAATTGATGTTTGCAATTTTAAAATCCAAAGCCGAAAATGGCACCATCATTATTGGTGAAGGCGTGGTCGAAGTGCTGCAAGATGGGTTTGGGTTTTTACGCTCACCCGATGCAAATTATTTACCGGGGCCAGATGATATTTATGTCAGCCCCAGCCAAGTGCGCAAATTTGGTTTTAAAACCGGCGATACGGTTGAAGGCGAAATCAAAGCCCCGGGTGAAGACGAGCGTTATTTTGCACTGCTGAAAGTCATTAGCATCAATTTTGAATCGCCGGAAAAAGCCAAGCAAAAAACCCATTTCGATAATTTGACGCCGCTTTATCCAGAAGAGCGTTTCAACATGGAAATCAAATATGCGGTTGGCGAAAGACCAAAAGATACTGACATCACCTCACGGGTGATCGACATTGTATCGCCAATGGGCAAAGGCCAACGTGGGCTGATTGTGGCGCCGCCATTCACCGGCAAAACCATGATGTTGCAAAATATTGCGCATAGCATCACCACCAATCATCCGGAATGTTTTTTGATTGTTTTGCTGATTGATGAACGGCCAGAAGAAGTGACCGACATGAAACGCTCAGTCAAAGGTGAAGTGATTAGCTCGACATTTGATGAGCCAGCTTCACGCCATGTGCAAGTGGCCGAAATGGTGATCGAAAAAGCCAAACGTTTGGTTGAGCATGGTCGCGATGTGGTTATCTTATTGGATAGCATCACCCGTTTGGGTCGGGCTTATAATACGGTTGTGCCGTCATCCGGCAAAGTGCTCACTGGTGGTGTGGATGCCAATGCGTTGCAACGGCCAAAACGCTTTTTTGGTGCGGCCAGAAATATCGAACATGGTGGCAGCCTAACCATTATTGCTACGGCTTTGATTGATACCGGCAGCCGTATGGATGAAGTTATTTTTGAAGAATTTAAAGGCACCGGCAACTCTGAACTGCATCTCACAAGGAAACTTGTTGAGAAGCGCATATGGCCAGCGATTGATATTGCAGCGTCTGGTACTCGACGCGAGGAGTTGCTCCTTGATCCTAAGGAACACGAACTCGTCGGTCGCCTGCGAAAAGTTGTAAGTGACATGAGCCCTGTTGAGGCGATGGAGATGCTCCGAACGAGGATGGTTAAAACGAACTCAAACGCCGAATTCCTTATGACAATGAATTTAGGATAATCTAAAGCC
>NVUS02000260.1 GCA_002402005.2 OCS116 cluster bacterium
CAACTTAGATGCCGAACTGCGCGTGCAAATGCGGGTCGAGCTAGCCGGCCTATACCAACGCCTTGGCACAACGATGATTTATGTAACCCATGACCAGATCGAAGCCATGACTTTAGCCACCCGCATCGTGGTGCTACAAGCCGGTATGATTGAGCAAGTCGGCACACCATTTGACCTTTATAATTACCCGCAAAACAAATTTGTAGCCACCTTTATTGGCTCACCAAAAATGAATATGATCGAAGGCAAAGCCAGCGATAAAGGCCTAGATCTCCCAGATTTCGGCCAAATCCCGTTACCCGCAGATGCCCCAAAATCAGGCAACATACATTTCGGCATCCGCCCCGAACAATTCACCATAGGCGAGGGCGGCGATGCCTCCAGCACAGGCAAAATCACCCTAATCGAATATCTAGGCAGCGAGCTTTTCCTTTATGTAACCTTGCCATCAGGCCACGTAGTCTTGGTGCAAGCCTCTAGCCAAATCCAATATAAAACCGGCGATGAAATGACTCTATCTCTAACCACCCAAAATGCCCATTATTTCGGCGAAGACGACCTCCGAATTCCCCTCTATGACGAGAAAAAATAAATGAAATATGCAATTGTAGGCACCGGCGCGCGGCACAGCATGTACCGCAAAACCGTGACCGAAACCTATGCTGAAGAAAACCAACTCGTCGGCCTATGCGACAGCAACGAAAAACGCCTAGCCCTCTCCGCCAGCCAAATCAAAGACCCAAAAGGCAACGGCATAGCCACCTACGCTGCCGACCAGTTCGAAACCATGTTAGCCGAGCAAAAGCCCGACAACGTAGTGGTCACAGTACCCGACTACCTACACCACGAATACATCGTAAAAAGCCTACTAAACGGCTGCAACGTCATCACCGAAAAACCCATGACGACGGATCTGGGCAAGTTAAAACAAATTCTAGATGCTCAACAAAAAAGCGGCAAATCCGTAACCGTCACTTTCAACTACCGCTACACCCCAGCCCGCACCCAAATCAAAGAAATCCTAGAATCAGGTGTCATCGGCGACATAACCGCAGTGGATTTCCGCTGGCATCTAGACCGCGTCCACGGCGCCGACTATTTCCGCCGCTGGCACAGATATAAAGAAAAATCAGGCGGTCTTTTGGTGCACAAGTCCACCCATCATTTCGACCTACTCAATTGGTGGATCGGCTCAACCCCAAAATTCATCAATGCTTTTGGTGACCTAAAATTCTACACCCCAGCCACCGCCGAACGCCTCGGCCTGTCCGATCACGGCGAGCGCTGCCACACCTGCAAAATCGCCGATAAATGCGACTTCGAACTGAACATCGAACAAGACGATCTATTGCGCACTCTCTATCTAGACAATGAAGATGTAGATGGCTATTGGCGCGACAAATGCGTCTGGGATGACGACATCACCATAGAAGACACCATGCAAGTGCAAACCCGCTACAGCAACGACGTCACCCTAAATTACACCCTCTGCGCTTACAACCCGTGGGAAGGTGTCGAGGTTAAATTCTACGGCACCAAAGGCGAGCTAACTCACAAACATATCGAAGTACATGGCGTCTTTGGCGGTGTGCGAGACAAAACCGATACCGACAATATGACCACCATTTTACACGTGGCGGGCAAACCACCGGAGAATATAGAAGTCTGGCAAGGCAAAGGCGATCATGGTGGTGCGGACCCCATCATGCTTGGCTATTTATTCGATGCTAAAAATGTTGGTGACGACCCTTATAAACGTGGCTCAACCCATGTCGATGGCGCATGGTCAATCATCACCGGTCTAGCCGCCAATGAATCAATGAAAAACAACCAAATGGTCGATGTCTATAAAATGCTCAGCCGCAATGGCATCAATCAATTAGGCTAAGCCATTTCGCCGCATAATCATTTAACTGAGAATTTACATATGGTTTGACAGCATCACTTAACTCAAGTGGTGCTGTTTCAGTTTCAAACAACATAGACGCGCCGACAGATGTGCCCGTTGCATCTTTCGAGCCATGCACTGGTTTGCTGGTCAGTGCCGATAATATATTCAAATAACGAGTGTTCTTGGCCAATGGCCCTTCCACAATCAACGTCTCACCACATTCAGCTAAAGCCAAACATTGCCTGCTCATCAAAGCCAAGTACAAAGCCACCGCTGCGCCGCGTTGCTTTATATTCAGCGCATTTTCATCACCAACCCATTTGCCGATAGAATCCGGAAAAGCCCCAACCCCCGCGACAAATGATGGCAAAACATAAACGCCATGCTCAATAATATAATCCAAATCTTCCGCACCAATTTCAGGATTTTCATCCCCCATCAGCACTTGATATTCGCGCCCACCCATAAACCGCGCGGTTGGCACAGCGCGTCCATAAGCATCAACATTGGCCAAACTATCCCGCGCCGCATCCAGCCCAGCTGTCGAGCCACCCACAGTCATATGTATAGTCCAAGTGCCAGATGATATCACACTAAACGGCGGCGTCACCGCGCCCAAATAAGGCAATAAAGACGCGTTGGAATCATGAATCCCACACACCACCGGAGTGTCTTTGTCCAATCCTGTTTGCTGCGCAATTTCATTGCCAATCATGTCTAAAATATCGGACGCTTTGCGCACTGGTGGAAAAAAACTGCGCCAATTTTGCCCATTCACCAACGAGGAAAAGTCACCCGCATCAGGTGACCATAAATCAGTATGTGTCCCCAGCGACGTCACTTCACTGGCTTTTACACCGGTTAACCGCCACGCCCAATATTGCGGATACATCAATATATCCGTCACATCCGTAAATTTATCTTTAAACCGTCGCGATTGCCAATATATTTGTGCCGCCAAATTCAACCCAATCGGCAATTTTGGTGACAATGTCTCACTAAATTCAGGCCGCAAATCATCATAGGCCGCAAATTCCGCTTCAACCCCACCAAACTCATAATCAAGAATTGGCATGGCTAATTTATCACCCGCAATCAAAGCCGCTGTCGCGCCGTGCGTGGTGATGCTAATGCCATCAATAGTGTGCGCAGCATGCAATTCAGCCAAACCATCCAACATAAATTGCCACAAGCCATCGATGTCATAATGCGGGTAGGGCGCTGTATCAATTACATCGTTCGCGCGGCTCAACACTGCCACTTGCTGTTGGCTCTCCGCGTTAAACAAAACCAATTTGGCATTGGTTTTGCCAATGTCGATCACCGCGATATGTTTGATTTTTTTCTTAGTCATTTGGTAATTCTTCTAAGTCAAAATCAGGGCCCAACCGACCGTCCAAACCTTTATCAAGCCCAACAATCTTTGCTTTATCTTCGTCATGCAAAGCAAACCCAAACACATCAAAATTCTGCTGCATACGCCCAACATTGCGGCTGCGCGGTATAATCACATTGCCTTGCTCAATCTGCCAACGCAATACAATTTGCGCCGGCGTCTTACCATGCTTCTGCGCAATCCCCACCAAAACATCATCTTCCAAACAAGTCGCACGCCCCAATGGCGACCAACACTCAGTCACAATATTATGCGCATTATGAAATTTTTTCTCATCACGCCGTTGATAATAAGGGTGCAATTCAATCTGATTAATCACTGGCACAACACCCGTTTCATCAATCAGCTCCTGCAACTGATTAGGGTAAAAATTAGACACCCCAATAGATTTCACCAAGCCAAGTTTTCTAAGCTCAATCAACGCCTTCCAACTCTCAACATAAAGCCCCAGCGAGGGCGCTGGCCAATGCAAAAGGTAAAGATCAAACTGTTTACGCTGCAAATCCGCCAAGCTTTTGTGGCAAGCTTTGATCACATTGTCAAAACCAAAATCAAGCGGCCAAACCTTGCTGGTGATGAATATATCATCCGCCGCAACCGCGCTCTTTGCAAGCGCTCTGCCCACCTCAACTTCATTCTTGTAAATAGACGCATTGTCAATCATCCGGTAGCCAGCATCCAGCGCGGCTTCTACCATGCCTTGCGTGTTTTCAGGCAATATGCCCGCCACACCAAAGCCCAATTGTGGTATTTCCTGCCCGTCCGAAAATTCAATCAAGCCGCCCATCTCAAGCCTCGTCACTTTTCTCAGAATCCGTGCTATGCGGCGAAACCACAATCAAATTCACCCCAGATTGCTCAATCATATCCCGTGTTTCATCCCCAATACCATCGTCAGTAATGATGGTTGCCGCCCGCGTCAACGGACATAAAACAAGGCTAGAGCGCCGCGCAAATTTATCCGAGTCCACCAATACAATCAATTCATCTGCTTGGTTGATAAGCTTCTCTTCAGCCTGTATCACCAACGGATCAACCTCCATAATCCCCAGCGTACTCACCCCCTGCGCCCCCATAAACATCTTACGCGCCGAGAAATGCTTAGACCCATCATTCTCAAACGGGCTCAAAATAATATTC
>NVUS02000261.1 GCA_002402005.2 OCS116 cluster bacterium
AAAAATAAAATATCATTAACTTTTATATGTTCTTTTTTAGCCAAATGAACAGAAAAGATGGATGATATGAATAGACTATTAAATAACATTTCAAAGATTGCATTCAAATTGCCGGCCACCATTATCTTGGCCGCCACAATCACCGCGTTAAGCGTAGGTTTTTTTGGTTATTACGAAATTAGCACCACCATTAGCACTGCAGTTGACAATAAAGTGACGATTGTATTGGCGGCACAAAAAACCCGCTTATCAGATTATCTGCTGGAAATTGAAAACGATCTTCATCAAAAAGCCATCAGCACCGAGGTTAGCCAAGCTTTAAATGATTTTAACCAAGCTTGGGGTGATTTAAAGACCAACCAACAGACTATTTTACAAAAAGCTTACATTACTGACAACCCAAATGCCTTGGGAGAAAAAGAAAAATTGGATTTTGCACCCCAGCAAAATGGCTATAATCAGGTGCATAAAAAATACCATCCGCGCCTGCGTGATTTCTTATATGCGAGAGGTTATTATGATATTTTCCTATTTAATCTACAGGGCGATTTAATTTACACGGTTTTTAAAGAACTTGATTACGCCACCAACCTAAGCGATGGCAAATATACCGACACCGGCCTTGGCACTGTTTTTAAAGCCGCGCTTACACTCACAGCCGGTGAGCAAATTTTCGATGATTTTAAACCCTATTCACCTAGCCATGGCGCGGCAGCAGCTTTTATCGCCCAACCAGTTTTTAATGCCGGCGGCCAGCGCATTGGCGTCATCGCTTATCAAATGCCGATCGACAATATGAACAACATTATGAAATCAAACGGCCAATTGGGTCTAACCGGCGAGACATTCATCATCGGCAGTGATGGCTTGATGCGCAGCGATTCAGAATTGCATGACGAATTTAAAATTCTTGCCACAAAAATTGAGGCGCCAATTTTAGCCCAAGCAACCGGTCAAAAAATCACGATCAGCCACAATGAAATTTACAATGACGAAGCCTCCATCATGGCGGTCAGCAATGTAAAATTCCAAGGCGCAACATGGACCTTAATTGCAGTGCAAGAATTAGATGAAATATTCGCCCCGCTGGTTAAAGTGCGCAACACTATGCTGATCGTTGTCTTAAGCGTATTGGCGTTGGTGGGCTTTATTGGCTTTTTGGTATCTCGCTCCCTCACCAAACCCATTTCTAACCTAACAAAAACCATGTCACTCATTGCCGATGGCGCTTTAAAAACCGAAGTTAAAGGCGCCAACCGCACCGATGAAATCGGCGATATGGCCAATGCCGTATTGGTCTTTAAGCAAAATGCAGTCAACAATATCGCCCTAAAAGCCAAGCAAGAAACCGACCGCGAAACTATGGAACAATCCACCAAGGATAAACAACAAAAATTCGCCACTGATTTTAAAGACAATATTATGGGCTTCATCGAGAATGTCAGTAATAGTTGTAAGGAAATTGGTGGCAATGCTCGCGAACTCATCACCGATTCAGTAAAAAGCATCGAGCAATCCAACACGGCCAAAAGTGCATCCGACAAAGCTTCGTTAAATGTACAAAATGTAGCGGCTGCCTCCGAAGAGCTATCTTCATCGATCGAAGAAATTGGCCGTCAAGTCAATGAAAGCCGCGGCATTGTATCCGAAGCCATGAATGGAGCCGAAACCACCAATAAAAAGGTCAGCGAATTGTCCAAAGCCGCCCATGGCATTGGCGAGGTGATCAGCCTCATTCAATCCATTGCCGAACAAACCAATTTACTGGCGCTCAACGCCACCATAGAAGCGGCGCGGGCTGGTGATGCCGGCAAAGGGTTTGCTGTGGTTGCCACCGAGGTCAAAGCCTTGGCCAACCAAACCGCCCGCGCGACGGAGGAAATTAGCAGCCATATCAATTCGATACAAGAATCAACCGATGAAACCGTCACTTCGATAGGCGAGATCACCACCACCATGAATAAAGTCAATGAGATCACCACCGTCATCGCCGCTGCGATCGAGGAACAAGGCAGCGCCACCATGCTCATTTCGCAAAACATTCAAGAAGCGTCATCTGAAACCACTTCGGTATCCAACAATATGCGGGTAATGACCAGCCGCGCCGACAAGGCCAACCAAAGCGCCCAAGAGATGAACAGCGCCACCGAAATGATGAGCATCCAAACCCAAGAATTGCATAGCCAAGTTGATGAATTTATCAAAAAGATCTTAGTCGGTTAAACTAACCCGCACAGCAAGACAATTGTTTGACATTTATGTCAAACAATTGTGCCGCAAGTTTCACCCCTTCAACCGTGGTCAAATAGGAGAATATCATATTGGCCAAATCACGATAAGTCATGCCCATTTTAATGGCCATTGCCACAGTTTGAATGCTATCAGCACCCTCTGGCGCGATGATGTGCCCACCTAATAATTGTTTTGTATCCTCATCGGCAACCAGTTTAATCAGCCCTCTTACATCATGTGCCGCCAAAGCCCGCGGCAAATTATCTAAGCTCAAAATAGAGGTTTCAACTTTAAAACCAGCTTTAACGGCTTGTTTTTCAGTTAGACCAACCATGGCAATTTGCGGATCAGTAAACACCACAGCCGGCACAATGCGATTGTCATATTCAATCGCCGCATCAGCAAGTGCATTTTTGGCCGCAATCTTGCCACCATAAGCCGCCATATAAACAAATTGGTCACCATCCGTCACATCGCCAACGGCATAAACATCCGCATTGCTGGTTTGCATATATTGATCAACCTCTATACCGCCAGCAGCGCTCACATTTATGCCGGCATTGTGAAGGGCAAGCCCAGATATGTTGGCGTGGCGTCCGGTGGCGATTAATAATTTCTCAGCACTGACTACCTGCTTTTCTCCAGTTATTTTGAGCGTTAAATGAACGGCATTGCCATGTTGAGAAAGCTGAAGATAATCATCTGCTTGTATCAACCGAATGCCTTCTTGAGCAAAATATTCAGCCAAAGCTTGGCTGATTTCGGGCTCTGCCTGTGGCAACAAACCATGCCGGCTGACCAGAGTGACCTGAACCCCAAAACGATTGAATATTTGTGCCAACTCAACGCCAATATAACCACCGCCCACAATCAACATTGATGGTGGCAATTCGGCTAACTCCAAAGCGGTTTCGCTGGTTAGACAATCGATATTATCAATGCCGTCAATATCAGGCATTGTCGGCTTAGAGCCAGAAGCAATGATAACTTTATCAGCCAAGATATGCCGACCATCCGCCATCAATTGCCCCAATGGTGAAAAACTTGCCTTAGCCTCAATATAAGCAACGCCATCATATGCCGCCAATATATCTGAATATTTTGCCGTCCGCAAAGCCGCGACCAAATCTTGTTTTTGATTCATCACTTTCTGCCAACTGGTCAGTTTGGATGAAATTTCAATGCCATTAAATCGGGCCGCCAATGCCGGCGCATGCATGGCTTCGGCCGCCCGCATTAAAGTTTTAGAGGGCACACAACCAACGTTGACACAGGTGCCGCCAAGGATGCCATAGCCAATGAGTGCGACTTTTTTACCCAAGGCCGCCGCCGTTATCGCCGCCGAAAAGCCCGCCGAACCCGCACCAATAACCGCAAGATCATATATATTTTCTGCCATCACAGCCTCATCATTTAAATTTAATCATTGGTTTTGGTTTTCCGACCACGCCATAGGGCAATCACCACCAATAACAGGCATATAAACAACCAAGGCAGCAAAATATAATCCAAATAAGCAACCAAAGCTGACAGACCCACTGCGCCAAAAACCACTACCAACAAAGGTGTAAAGCAACAAATCGCCGCAATAATGGCGCTGATGCCACTATATTTCAATAATTTATTATTTTTCATCTACCGACTTTCATTTATTTTAAAGTCAGCATACAATCTGTAGTGACTACAGATGCAAATAACATAAATGTGATTGAAAAATGGCTCATATCTTTCTAATCGGCCAATTGGCCACTCAAACCGAAGTCAACATCGAAACCATTAGATATTATGAAAAAATCGGCCTGTTACCGAAAGCCCAACGTTCGGCAGGAGGCAACCGGCAATATAGTGATGATGATGTGAAGCGGCTGCGTTTCATCCGCCGTTGCCGACAGTTGGATTTTAACATTAGCGAAATTTCGGCTTTGCTTGCCATGCTCGACAACCAACAGCTGACCTGTAATGAAATTTATGATTTCACTCAAAATCATCTAAAATCTATCGCGGTGAAAATATCCTCGCTCAAGAAAATGCAAAAGAACCTGACCACAATGGCAAAAAAATGCAACCGAGGCCAAAGCCCCGATTGCGCTATTATCGATATATTATTTGATTAAATATTTATGCGATGAAACGCACTAGACATTTAAACACATGGATTTGTATGCACCGCATGCACCGCGTCAATGGCTTTTTCCATTTCTGGAGTGGTTACCAATTCAGTCGAATCAATTGCAGTTTTTAACTGTTCCATGCTGGTCGCACCAATAATGTTAGACGTGGTAAAACTACGCGTGGTCACAAATTGATTGGCCAATTGCGTGGCATCAATATCAAAATCTTTGGCAATTTGCACATATTTGCGCGTGGCTTCTTCAGCGCCGGGGCCTTCATAACGTTCCATACGGCCAAACAAAGTTTTACGAGCATTGGCAGGCTTTGCACCATCCAAATATTTACCTGACAATATGCCTTGCGCCAATGGTGAATAAGCAAACAGGCCGCAATCTTCGCGATGGGCAAATTCGGCCAAGCTCCACTCATAAGCACGGTTGAGCAAGTTATAAGCATTTTGTACGCTTTGCACCCGTGGCAAACCTTTGGCTTCGGCCAATTGCAAGAATTTCGCAGTGCCCCAGGCATTTTCATTCGATAGGCCAATGTTGCGAATTTTACCGGCTTTGACCAGATCAGCAAGCACATCCAATATAGATTCAATGCTGTTAATTTCTTCGCCTTGATGCTTATAAACCGCAGCGCCAAATGCTGCCAATGGACGGTCAGGCCAATGCAATTGGTAAAGATCGATATAATCAGTTTTCAAACGGCGCAAGCTGCCTTCAACCGCTTCAATAATGTTGGCGCGGTCAAGCTCGGTATTGCGACCATCTTCGCGAAACCAATTCATACCGGAGCGGCCAACCACTTTGGTGGCCAAAATCACTTTGTCACGATTTTTGCGCTCGGCAAAATAATTGCCGATAATGGTTTCGGTGCTGCCTTGCGTATCTGGCTTTGGCGGAATGGAATAAAGCTCGGCCGTATCAAAAAAATTGACCCCACGCTCAAGCGCATAATCCATTTGTTCAAAACCTTCGGCTTGGGTATTTTGCTGTCCCCATGTCATCGTGCCTAGGCAAATTGCGCTCACATCAATACCGCTACGGCCTAATTTTCTATATTCCATATAATTTCCCTTTTATATGTCTTAAATAATGTCCATAAGAATCTATCGCTTGAAAGTGTTTTTCAAGAATTTTCTTGCTCTGAATTGTTATTTATAGATAGATTATTTGATTAATTCAAGTAAAGACGGCATTATATTAACGATAATCACCTCAACCCCTTCAGGGGTTGGATGGATGCCATCTGCTTGGTTAAGCGCCAAATCACCTGCCACCCCATCCAAAAAGAATGGGTAGAATAAAACATCATTACTTTCAGCCAGTTGGGTAAAAATAGCCGCGAATTCAGCCTCATATTCATCACCCATATTGGGCGGCGCGAACATGCCGGCCAGCATTATCTTAATGTTCTGGCCAGCCAATTTATCAATAATGTCTTGCAATGCCAACTTGGTTTGCGCTGGCGAAATGGCCCGAAACGCATCATTTGCACCCAATTCGATGATGGCATATTGGACATTATCCGCCTCGGCATCACCCAATGCCCATAACAATCTTTCGTTGGCAGCGGTGCTAGTATCGCCCGAAATGCCGGCGTCAATCACCTCGATATCCTTACCCAATGCTTTGAGCTTCACCGACAATTTGTTGGGAAAGCTATCATCAGGGTTTTGCAAGCCATAACCTGCAGTCAGGCTATCGCCCAATATAAACAATTTGGGGGTAATGGCCGCAGCTTGCACCGCGCTCAGCAGCAACAGGCAAAAAATAAGCAGGCTTGTTACAGTTATTTTCTTGAAATGGGTGTGGTAGTTCACTATATCACCTAAATGTTATTCATCTTCTCTTGCTTTAAATATATGGCAAGGCATTATGTATATTCAACATTATTTTATAATGATCACCAATTAAGAGCAAATTATGTCCGCCAAAACACCTTTAAGCCAGCCACCGGTTATTTTTACCGAAAATCTTTCCCTATCATATAGCTCACACGCCGGCACTGTCGATGTTTTAAAAGGTGTTGATTTAACCGTTAATGATGGCGAAGCGGTTGTATTGGTTGGCCCATCCGGCTCTGGCAAATCATCCATTCTTATGTTACTTGCTGGCCTAGAAGATATTAGCGGCGGCGATTTAAGCCTAATGGGGCAGAATGTCAGCAATTTCTCAGAAGATGAATTTGCGCTATTCCGCAAAGACAATATTGGCATTGTATTTCAAAACTTTCACCTCATCCCCACCATGACTGCGCTCGAAAACGTATCGATACCGCTAGAATTACAACAAGCACCTGATGCGACCGAACAAGCCCAAGACTGGCTGGACAAAGTCGGCCTTAGCCACCGTGGCGATCATTACCCGGCACAATTATCTGGTGGCGAACAACAACGTGTGGCCATTGCCCGCGCTCTATCCTCCAATGCCAAACTTATTTTGGCCGATGAACCGACCGGCAATTTAGACGAAGCCACTGGCCATGAAATTGCCGATCTATTATTCACCCTCAACAAACAAGAGGGGCGTACATTATTGCTGATCACTCATGATTTGGAATTGGCACAAAAGGCTGACCGTATTTTACGCCTAGAAAATGGCAAATTACACGCCCAAGCACATAGTAATGAGGCTCAATAAATGGCGGCTTCAAATATAGACAATCAGCTGGCCGTTAAATGGGCCAAGCGCGAGATTTTTTCACATTTTAAAAATGGCGGCATTTGGGGCGGCGTGCGCGGCTTCGGTATATTCTTAACCGCCATTTTCCTTGGTGTCTTTGCCATCGCATTGGTTGGCACATTTAGCGCCAGTTTAAACTCTGGGCTTAATGACAGCGGCGAAACTCTATTGGGCGGCGATGTCGACATGCGCCTGACCAACCAATTTGCGCCTGATGATGCACTCGTCTATTTGGCCACCAAAGGCAACATAAGCCAAGTCACTCATTTTAGAGGCATGGCACGAGCAGAGGATGTTGCCGACAATGCCATTTTGGTCGATGCAAAAGCTGTCGATTCCGCCTACCCGTTGATTGGCACATTAGATATAGACGTGAATGAGCAGCGCCAGCAACTAACTCCAGCCCAAACCGCCGATATTTTGGCCGAAAAAGACGGGCATTATGGCTTGCTTATTGACCAAGCTTTGCTATTCCGGCTTGACATTAACAGCGACGCCAAGCTTAAATTTGGCAATCTTATCTTCGAAATTCGTGGCATTATATATAATGAGCCCGACCGGGTTTCTGCCCCCTTCACCTTTGGCCCCCGCATTATTTTAAGCCGTGAAGCTATGCTCAGCGCCAGCTTGATCGAAACCGGCTCAATCTTTGACCAATATCACAAAATTCAATTGTTCGACAAAAGTGAAACCTCTCTCCAGACTTTTAAAGACGAGTTAAAAGCCGCCTTCCCCAAAATGATCACAAGGGTGATGGACAAAGAAAACGCCGCGCCCAATTTAAAACAAATGATTGAGCGCCTGACCACATTTTTAACTTTAATTTCCCTGACCATATTGGTGGTTGGCGGCGTCGGCATCGCCAATAGCGTTAAGCTATATATCGAGGGCAACCGCGCCTCGATCGCCACGTTTAAAAGCCTTGGCGCCAGTGATGGCCTGATATTTAAACTTTATGGCCTACAGATTTTGGGCATCACCGCTTTTGGCATCATTGCCGGCGTTATTTTAGGCGTTGGCATACCACTGGGTTTCATCAGCCTGTTTAAAGACATGGTGCCATTGCCGCTGGTCGCCAATCTCTATGGCACACCGATATTAAATGCCCTTACATTTGGTCTGCTCATCTCGGCATTATTCTCACTCATTCCGTTGGCCGGGGTTTATAAAATCTCGCCGCGCAGCTTATACCGTGCCCATATTGAAGGCACAAAACTCAAGTTAGAGTGGAAATTCATCGTGCCGATTTTCATTATATTGGCTCTACTCATCTGGCGCACATTGGCTTTGGCCGATTATAGCCAAATCGCCCAATGGTTTGTTGGCGCTATATTGGCAACCTTTGCGATGTTGCGCGTTTTGGGCGGATTGATCAACTTAATG
>NVUS02000262.1 GCA_002402005.2 OCS116 cluster bacterium
CCCGGGCCACGCAATTTATCGCCATCCATTTTACAAGTCTGAAAATCATGATCAACCGCATAGACAGTGTCATAATGCGCCACCAATAATATAGAGGGCTTCCCCACCTGTGGCTTATGAAAACGCAACAAAGGCGCAGATTTATAAGCCACTTCATTACCTGCATCATCCACCACCATGCGGTCAGGCAAATCAATCAATTCCACCGCGCCCAATGCCGAAAATTCAGCCTGTAATTTGGTGGCAAAAGCTAACAAGCCATCGTAATTTGCACTGCCCGTATTCACATTGCACCAGTCAATGGTTTTGGCCAGCATATCGGCCTGCTGCGCGGCGACCCAATCCAGTATAGGCTGCTGTTTTCTAATCATAAATTCCTCTTCATTTAGAATCAGCTTATCCGATAGCAACAGCAGATTCTTCTGTTGTTCGTTAAAATCATACCGAAAATCGTCGATTATTTATAAAACTTCAAAAATAAAATGCGTTAAACCCTGCCATACTGTCTATATATGGGAGGCACATCATGTCAGCAGATAATTTTGCAAAACTGGTTGAAATCAACCAAAAGTCTATATTCCACCCTGCATCATCCATTACGGATGTGCTGGAAAATGGCACGACCATTTTCACCGGTGGCCAAGGCGCACACATCACTACACATAATGACGGCACTTTTTTAGATGGCATGGCGGGCCTATGGTGCGTCAATATCGGTTATGGCCGTAAAGAATTGGGCGAGACTATGCTAGATGCCGCCACCAATTTAGGCTATGCCCAAACCTTCGCCTCCGCCTCCAATCAACCGCAAATTGAGCTGTCCGAAAAACTACTCGAGCTGACCAAAGGCGTATTTTCTCGCGTGCATTACGGCATGTCCGGTTCAGATTGTAACGACACCGCATTCAAGCTTATCCGCTATTATAACAACCTACGTGGCAAACCCAATAAAAAGCAAATCATCGCCCGCGTAAACGCTTACCATGGCACAACAGTGGCAGCCGCCAGCCTCACCGGCATCCCGTCTTTCCATTCCGCATTCGACCTACCAATAGACGGCGTATTGCGCGCGCCCAAACCGCATTTCTATAAAGATGGCCGCGAAGGCGAAAGCGAAACCAATTTCACCATCCGCATGATAGACGAAATTGAACATATCATCACAGAAGCCGGTGGCGCAGACCATGTCGCAGCCTTTTTCGCCGAACCAATATATGGCGCTGGCGGCGTCATCACCCCTCCCAAAGGCTATTTCCAAGCCTTACGCAAATTATGCGATAAATACGACATGCTGCTTGTTGCCGATGAAGTCATTACCGGCTTTGGCCGCACTGGCCAGTGGTTTGCCCATCAATATTATAATTTCAAACCCGATTTAATGAGCACCGCCAAAGGTCTAACCTCTGGCTATTTCCCACTTTCAGCCCTGTTCATCGGCCCAAAAGTTTGGGATGTTCTGGTAGCCGAAGCCGATCAATTGGGTGCCTTCTTCCACGGCTTCACTTATGGTGGTCACCCAACAGGCTGCGCCGTAGCGCTTAAAAACCTAGAGATTATCGAGCGCGAAGGCTTAGTAGAGCGTGCCAAAAATATCGGCGATTATATGCACCGCGAGCTGCGCAACCGCCTACAAGGCAGTGAGCTGATTGGCGAAATTCGCGGCGCTGGCCTACTGGCTGGCCTACAAATGGTCAAAAGCCAAGACCCAAAAACATTTTTCGAAAAATCTGACAAAGCCGCACAAACCTTACAAGCAGCAATTCGCAAACATAAAGTCTTGGCCCGTGGTCTACCCACTGCCGATACCATCGCGTTATGCCCCAGCTTTGTCATCACAGAAACCGAAATCGACACACTTGTTTCAGCCATTGTCAACGGCGTAGAGCAAACCACAAAAACACTTTTATAAATAGAAAACCAAAAGAAGGAAAAACATTATGTTAATTGGCGTCCCTAAAGAAATTAAAAACCACGAATATCGTGTTGGCCTTGTTCCTGGCAGCGTGCGCGAGCTTATCAATCACGGTCACCAAGTGATTGTGCAAAAAGATGCCGGCATGGGCATTGGTTTTACTGATCAAGATTATACAAATATCGGCGCCAAAATCATCGACAATGCGGCAGAGATTTTCGCCACAGCCGACATGATTGTCAAGGTTAAAGAACCGCAAGCCAACGAATGCAAAATGCTGCGCCCCGGCCAGTTACTTTACACATATTTGCATCTCGCACCCGATCCAGAACAAACAAAATTGCTTGTCGAATCTGGCTGCGTTGCCATCGCTTACGAAACCGTTACTGCCAGCAATGGCACACTGCCTTTACTCGCCCCAATGAGTGAAGTGGCGGGCCGCATGTCTATTCAGGCTGCGGCTCATTGCCTCGAGAAAGCTCAAGCCGGCAACGGCCTGCTACTCGGTGGCGTACCCGGTGTTGCTCCGGCTAATGTTGTCGTCATCGGCGGCGGTGTTGTGGGTACAAATGCAGTTAAAATGGCAGTTGGCATGGGCGCAAATGTAACCGTGCTAGATCGCTCATTAGATCGCCTACGTGAGCTAGATGATATTTTCCGCGGCACAATCAACTGCATCTATTCAACTCAAGACAATCTTGAGCAATATGTTCTAGATGCTGATGTCGTCATCGGTGCTGTGCTTATCCCAGGCGCTGCCGCCCCTAAATTGGTCACCAGAGACATGATCAGCCGCATGCGCCCCGGCAGTGTGCTGGTCGATGTGGCAATTGACCAAGGCGGTTGCTTCGAAACCTCAAAAGCCACAACCCATGCCGACCCTACATATATTGTTGACGAAGTTGTACATTATTGTGTCGCTAACATGCCCGGTGGCGTGGCACGCACATCCACTTTTGCACTTAACAATGCTACATTAGGCTTTGCCATCACACTGGCCAACAAAGGCTATAAACAAGCCTTACTAGATGATGGCCATCTACGCGCCGGCCTCAACGTCTACAAAGGCAAAATCACCTATAAAGCCGTTGCCGATGATCTGGGATATGACTATCACACTCCAACAGAATTGCTAAAAGCCGACGTTTAATCATCACCCAAACCACTTTAAGTTTAAGCAACTATAAGTTTTAGCAACATGGCAAACCCCGCTCTTAACAGAGCGGGGTTTTTTTAATTAAAATAAGGGTCAGCGGCATCTTTCAACTCGCATTTATTGCCATCTGGGTCAGAAAATGTACCCACTTCACCCCATTCAAATTTTTTATATTCAACATAAACACCGCGTGCGGTCAATGCATCGCAGGCGGCTTTCACATCCTCAACATTAAAGCGCAACATGGTCGGGTTCTCTCGGTTCGGCTTCACCGTATCGTGTGCATGGCCGCCAGTTTCAATCATCAAATAACCATCGCCAAACCGTAAACAAAGCAAATGACCTTTGTCATACCAAACAGGCAAACCTATAGTATCACGGTAAAATTTAACACATTCATCGTATTTTTCAGTACCCAATACAATTCCATACGTCACAACTTCAAATGCTGGTTTCATAATTCCATCCTTATCATTCAATTCCCGATCAGCTTAGTCACCCATCGGCAAATGATCAACATTATATTCAACGTCCAATAGTTTCATCTTCAGCCACAAAAACCCATCAGCGGTCAAAGTCATTTCACTGGCCAGTCTCACCCCGCCCATCTCACTGGTGCTCACCACATCAACTTCCCACGTTTTGGGCACAGCATCCGCATCTAATTCCCGGTAACGCATGGCACTAAAACCCTTCAAATCTCC
>NVUS02000263.1 GCA_002402005.2 OCS116 cluster bacterium
GAATTATGAGTAAAAACTCAATTGGATCTGCTTGGTCATTATTCATCAAGTTTTGTTTTTCGGTTGCTGCGGTATATTTAGGACTTATCGTTGTTGGTACAATTTGGGATGTGATTGCACGCAACAGCGTCTTTGATGCCCCAGAATGGCTCGGCACATTTGTTGAGTTTGGATTGCCAATTGCCACAATGTTAGCTGCACCCCAGCTGGTACGTGAGCGCCGCCATGTATCGATGGAAATTATCGATATGGCCTTAAAGCCGCGCCCCTTACGCATTTTAATTATTCTTACCGACATTGCCGCCGCTGCCATCGCTCTATTTATCGCTTATTACGCCACTTCTGGGTTGATTGAAGCGGTTGAGCGCAACGAAGTTTTGCGCCTTGCCATTGATGTGCCTAAATGGATATTTTTTGCACTTCTAGTGATTGGATTCACCTTAAGCGCAGTAGAATTTATGCGCCATGCATGGATGGGTATTTTTAACCTCAATATTGAAACCACAAATAATGAAGGATCGCCATCATGATGCCTTGGTATCTCGCATTTATTCTTATGATTGGAATGGTTCTTTCACTCATGGTTGCCCGAATCCCCGTGGCATTTGCTTTTTTACTCGCCAATATTATCGGCGTATATATTTTTATGGGCGGCCATTTTGGCATGCTGCAATTGACAGCCAATGCCTCTGAATCGCTGATGAATTATTCCTTATTGCCCATTCCGCTATTCCTTTTGATGGGTGAACTATTTTTCCATACAGGCGTCGCGGAGCGGGTGTTTATGGTGGTCGATAAATTGTTAGGTGGCTCGCGGGGTCGCTTATCCTATGTGGCCATTGGCGGCGGCACTATATTCAGCGCGCTCTCTGGTTCTAGCCTTGGCAATGTGGCGATGATGGGCTCAACTATGTATCCCGAAATGAAAAAAAATGGGTATAGCGATGTATTGTCTATTGGGCCGATCATCGCAACTGGTGGCCTAGCGGCCATCATCCCCCCGTCAGGGCTTGCGGTGGTTTTGGGCAGCCTTGCAGGCCTTGACGTTGGTTATTTATTGCTGGCTGGTCTGACCCCCGGCCTCATGTTGGCGGCAACATATGCCTTGCTGGTATTTGGCATCACCCGTGTGAAACCTGACACGGCACCGATAGTTGAAGTGACTAAAATTGCCTTTGGTGAAAAAATGAAACTGGTTGCGATTAACCTATTGCCAATGGTTTTTATTATTTTTATGGTTGTTGGATTGATTATTTTGGGCATAGCCACTCCCACCGAAGCTGCCGCATTTGGTGTGGTGTCGGTTATGATTGTGGCGGCGGGCTTTCGGCAGCTAACCATGAGTTCTATCTGGAAAGCTTTGACCAACGCTATGCGCATTTCGGGTATGATCTTCTTGATCATTCTTGCATCAACTACGTTTAGCCAAATCCTTTCTATATCAGGCGCGACACGCGGATTGGTTGATTGGGTGGTTAACATAGATGCCAGCATCGCTTTGGTGTTGTTGGCTATGGGGCTTGTATTGCTGGTATTGGGTGCGTTTTTAGAGCCTGTTGGCATTATGATGCTGACCATTCCTGTATTCTTTCCGCTGGCCACATCATTTGGTGTTGACCCATTATGGATGGGTGTATTCATTCTGATGTGGATTGAGCTTGGTTTGGCGACACCACCCTTCGGATTGGCGTTATATGTGATGCTGGCGGCAACAAAGGACAAATCCATTATCGATGTATCGATTGCCGTTGCGCCTTATCTATTATGCACTGTGTTGCTCATTGTGTTGATATCGATATTTCCGGAAATTGTGCTATTCCTGCCTTCACTTATTGGCGGTTAGGCTGTCTGAAACTCATATAACTTTGAACTAAACATATTTTCTAGGTGATTAAATGACTGACTTAATAATAGGCTATAATCTTATTAACGGCGAACTTGTAGAGAGCGAAAGCGGACAGTGGAAAGATAGCATTAACCCCGCGAATGAGAAAGTTATCGGCCGCGCCGTTTTGGGCAACAAAAAAGATGTTGATCGCGCGGTTGATGCCGCCGAGCGCGCTTGGCCTGCTTGGTTTGATTTGGACGTGAGCGAACGCAGTGACATATTGATGAATTTTGGCGAAAAGTTAGCCGAAAGATTTGATGAATTGGCGCGGGTTGAAGTGATTGACAGCGGCAATACGCTTAAACCAACTTTGCATGCTATGGATGAAATTTCTAAGACCATCAAATTTTATGCGGGGCTAGCGCCTGCTATGCGCGGCGAGACCATCCCTGCTAGTGCTAAAAACTTGCATATGACTTTGTTAGAGCCTTATGGTGTGGTTGGCCGCATTGCTGCTTATAATCACCCTGCCCTATTTTCTGTAGCGCGTACGGTTGCAGCTTTAGCTGTTGGCAATTCGGTGGTTGTTAAGCCGCCTGAGAGCTGCCCGTTATCGGTTCAATTACTGGGTGAAGTGGTGCGTGATACGCTGCCTGCTGGTGTGTTTAATATTGTGAATGGGCGGGGGGCTGAGGTTGGTGACGCTTTGGTGCGCCATCCAAAGGTGAAACGTTTGGCGCTTATTGGCTCTGTGCCGACGGGGCAATTGATTCAGCGCTCGGCAGCCGAAGTTGGAGTGAAACATATTACGCTTGAATTGGGTGGTAAAAACCCGATGATAATCTTTGCTGATGCCGACCCGAAAGCGGCTGCGGCAAGTGCCATTAAGGGCATGAATTTTGCATGGCAAGGCCAGTCTTGCGGTTCGAACTCGCGGGTTTTGATTCATCAAGATATTTATGAAGAAGTGGTTGAATTGATTACGGCTGAGGTGGCCGCCATTAAATTAGGTGATCCATTATTGCCCGAAACAGGCATGGGACCGATAAACAACCCTAAAGCTTATGCGCATGTGATGAGCTTCCTTGAGCCAGAACAAACCAAAGGCGCGAGATTAATGACGGGTGGTAAGCGGCCAGAGGGTGCTGAATTTGAAAAAGGTTTTTGGGTTGAACCAACGGTATTTGCCGATGTGACGCCAGACATGCGGGTGTGGCGCGAGGAGATATTTGGCCCGGTGATCGCGTTGGCGCCGTGGAGCGATTATGATGCGATGATTGAAGATGCCAATGATAGTGAATACGGCTTATCTGC
>NVUS02000264.1 GCA_002402005.2 OCS116 cluster bacterium
ATTCCGGCAATATTAACCATGGTTTTTATTGTGCGGGCGATTGGTTATTTGCGCACTTCATTTAAACAAATACCTGATCAAGAAATTGTAAAACGGCTTGAAGCGACCATAAAATTGTCGGTAATATTGAGTTTTGTTTTCATTATCTGGTCGTTTCAACTATTTCATTATGCCAATGATATTATGCTGGTTCATATTGTATTTTTTCTTTATATCACTCTTTTTGCGTGTGTTTTTTGCTTATTGCACATCATTCAATCGGCTATATATCTGACTTTAATTATCATTGTGCCGTCATTTTTATATTTGATGACCCGCGACCATATGGTATTTAAAGCCATGGGCATTAACAGCTTATTGGTTTCGACCGGTATTATATTTTTGCTGACCAATCATTACAAAAACTTCACCGGTTTGGTGCGCCAAAAAAGCATGTTGATTGAACAACGCCAGAAGCTGAATCAATTTAACGTTGAGAACATTCGCCTTGCCAATATCGACATGTTGACCTCTTTGCCAAATCGCAGGAATTTCTTTTCGCAGTTAAATGCATTGACCAAATCTTATGAAGGCCACCCGGAAAAAAGACTGATTGTTGGCCTGTTGGATTTGGATGGTTTTAAGCGCATAAATGATATTTTTGGCCACCCGACGGGTGATGATTTATTGATACAGACCTCCGAACGGCTGGCCACAATATTAGGTGATGACATTACCTTGGCAAGATTGGGCGGCGATGAATTTGGCATCATCATCACCAAAGAAAAAGACATGAGAAGCATAGTCGCCATTGGTGAAAGGCTTTGCGAAGCCATGCGGATTGATTTTCAATTACGTGATGGCACGATACAAATTGCCGCCACGGTTGGTTTTGTTGAGTTTCCAAGTATGGCAGACAACCCGCAACAATTGTTTGAGCGGGCAGATTATGCTTTATGCTATTCGAAACAACATAGCAAAGGCAAACCGGTGGTTTTCTCGGCTGAGCATGAAACCATCATTCGTGAAGTTTCGACCATAGAACAGCAATTACATGGGGCGGATTTAGACAAAGAATTGTCGATCATGTTTCAACCCATTGTTGACATCAAAACCAATATGGTTATGGGTTTTGAGGCTTTGGCTAGGTGGAATAACCCCATTTTGGGTAATGTTCGCCCTGATATATTTATCCGCTCTGCCGAACAGATGGGCTCGATTAGCAAATTGACCGTGATATTGTTGCGCAAAGCTTTGAAATTGGCCTGCGAGTGGCCGGACGATATCTATATGTCATTTAATTTATCGACTTATGATTTGGCTTCACCCGAAACCATTATAAAATTGGTCAATCTGATTGAAAAGTCAGATTTTCCAAGTAAAAGAATTGTGCTAGAGGTTACGGAAACAGCGGTAATGCATGATATGGAACGTGCCACTGATGCGTTGAGATTGCTTAAATTACAAGGCGTGCAAATTGCCTTAGATGATTTTGGCACAGGTTTCTCATCATTAAGTTATGTGCATCGCATGCCGCTTGACAGGCTTAAAATTGACCGTAGTTTCATCAATGAAATTGATACCGATAATGATACGCGAAATATTGTGCGCACCATTATTGACCTATGTAATAATTTAAACTTATATTGCATTGTTGAGGGTGTTGAAACCGAATCTCAGTTAAAAGTGCTGGAGCAAGTTGGTGGCCAATATGTGCAGGGTTATTATTTTAGCCAGCCACTTACGCCGGTTGACGCGATGGCATATTTGGAGCAAGGCCTAACGGGTACGCCAGCTAAAACATTGGCGGAACAATGGTCGGCTTTGTAAAATTATAAATATTTACATCAGTAATATAAGGGTGAAATGCAATGAGCAAAAAAATTAAACATTGCGTTTATATGCAGTTTAAGCCGCAATATAGCGTGGCTGAACGCACTGCAATAATGCAGAAATTGGCTGATTTAAAACCGATTATGAATGGGTTTCTATCGATTGAATTTGGTGAAAACCTAGATTTTGAAAATAAAAGTGATTGCAATGCTGGCTTTGTTATAGATTTTGCCAGTGAGGCTGATTTGCAAAATTATGCCAGCCATCCGGAACATCAAAAAATTGGCAGTCAACTGGTTGAAATGTCGGTTGGTGGTGCGGATGGGATTATTGTATTTGACTTAGCGGTTGAATAAACAATAAGCCTATTACCAATTTATTTTTATAAGTTTACAGCCTGTGCGAATGCTGCTAATCGGTATAAAACCAGTATAGCAGAGGATATATTATGATAATTTCATGTGGCGAAGCTTTGATCGATTTTTTTAAAATTGATGAGACTGGTGATTTTAAACCATTGCTTGGCGGCTCGTTGATGAATGTGGCGGTGGCCATGGCCAAAGCGGGCAACAATGCGGCGCTGATGACCAATCTATCGACCGATCAATTTGGCGATCGGTTTTTCAATTATCTGATTGAAAATAATGTCAGCACCAAATATGTGGTGCGTTCTGACCATCAAACGGGTCTTATGGTTGTGGCTTATAATGCTGACAAAAGCGCCTCTTATAATTATTACGGGCATAATTCTGCTGAATTAAGTTATGAATATAATGCTCAAACATTGGGCTTGAGTGATGATGTGAATTGCTTGCATTTTGGCTCTTTTTGCTTGGTGATTGGCAAAACTGCAATCAGCTACCCAGCTTTGATTGCTGATGAACATAAAAACCGCATCATTTCGATTGATTTGAACATTCGTGATACGGTTGAAGGTGATATGCAATTGTGGGATGCGAGCTTTGACAAGCTTTTGCCGATGACCCATATTGCCAAAGCCAGTGCTGATGACGTGATGTTGATGCATGGTTTGGATAAGATGAGCCAAGCCAGCTGTTTTGAATATATGCAGTCTTGGCAGGACAAAGGTGCCAAAATGTCGGTCATTACCGATGCTGACAAAGGCGCTTATATATTGTGGAAGGGTGAGCAAATTCACCTGATGGGTAAGAAAGCTGACATTATTGATACTGTTGGCGCTGGCGATTGCTTTATGGCCAACTTTTTATGCAAATTAGATCGTGATGGCCTGTTGAATGCGGATGGTTTTGATGACATTAGTGTTGATCAAGTCAAAGCCGCTGCGGGTTATGCGATTGACGCTGCAACCTTTACCATTGCCCACAAAGGCGCTGTATTCCCTGCGCCAACCGATTTATAATTTAGATTGGATAAGGTGATAGGCCTTTGACTTCGCGCAATTGGAAGTTGGAGCGGACTTGTGATACGCCCTCGATTTTCAGCAAGAATTTTTGAATGAAATCATCATATGATGAGATGTCGGATGCGACCACACGCAGCAGATAATCGCTATCGCCGCTGGTGGCAAAACATTCGACCACTTCGGGTTGATTGTTGATTGCGGTTTCGAAATTCTGCACCAAATTATCGCTATGTTTTTCGAGGCTAACCCGGGCAAAAATGGTTTCGGGGAAGCCGACTTTTGCGCCAGAAACCCGCGCTTGATAATTTTTAATCACGCCTTCTTCTTCTAACGACCGCACCCGCCGCCAACAAGCCGAGGGAGATAGGCCAACCAAATCTGCAAGGTCTTGATTGGTCAAACGACCGTTTTTTTGCAATTCAGTCAATATTCTAATTTCGAGGCTTTCGAGCGAGCGCATATGTATAATCCGTTATTTCTTGCATTGAACACATATTAAACGAAAGAATCTTGCGCGCAATCAAATAAGCCTAACAGGCGCAATTATTTTGGTGCATTGAAGAGATTGTTAAGCAAGTTGCCAGCATCGAGTAGTTTTTCGGCATCGCTTTTGGGCGCTTCCTCAGGTAGAGCGCCGGCTTGCTCATTATTGGTTTTGGGTAGCCCCAATAGGTTGCCAATTTGATCGCCGACTTGTTTGCTCAATTCTTCGCCGACTTTATCACCCAATTCTTGGCCAATTGTTTCGGTAATTTTTTCAGTGACTTTCTCGATGATTTTTTCGGTGACTTTTTCGGTAATCTTATCGGTGACTTTGTTGATTAATTTGGTGCGCATATTGTTGATTGTGCTGCTATTTTCAATCGCATAAGCATAATCAACCGCAATGTTTGGGTCGCTCCATGGGCCGGTAATCAACACAGGAACGGTCATCCGCTCATAGCCTTGGCCATTTGCATCTGCCTGTTTAATCACTTTGGGGATGACACGATAATTAATCTGTCTACCGCCCAGATCAACCTGTCCAGCACCACGGATAACGATGTTTTCTGAGGTGATCTCTAAATCTTGATTGTCCAATATACCGCCAGCAATGGTGAAATTCATCACGGCTTTTACAAATTTTGTTTGCTTCTCTGCACCTGTGCCATTGGCAAAGCCATCGGTTAGCAGGCCTGAGACATTTTGGTCGAACAGGTTTTTGCCGGCATCCAACGCAAATGCAGCTAATTTTTCAGGGCTGTTAAGTGACAAATCTATATTGGCAATTTGTGGGGCGAGGGCATCGGCCAGAGCAATGCCGCTGATCACCCCATCGCGCATTTCTAATGTGCCTGTGCCATTGAGCCCAGCCATAAGTTGCGCAACCGATGCGCCGCTGGTGGTGATTTGGATATTTAGATAGGTGGTGGCGGTGAGCTTGTCGGTAATGTCGAGTGTGGTCAGCGCATCGCCGGCTTTAATGCCATCCACTTGCACCGCAGCGGCCAAATTAACCGCTTTGCCGGCCAATTGAGCGTTGATCGTACCGGCAATTTGCCCGCCAAATACATTTATTTGAAACGGTATTTTGGCGGCTTGTTTGCGGATAATTAATGTGGTGGCTATGTTATTGGCAGTGATGCCATCATAATCTAGGCCACCAATTGTCAGCTCTATATTGCTGTTGATTTGTGACAATATGCCGACACTGAAGGCGGTATTGCTCCACGACGATGAGCCTGAAGAAGCGCCAGATGCGGGGATGATTTGGCCATAATTGAGCCGGTCTATAGCCAATTTACCATAAATATTGGGCAAGCCGGCCAAGCTGAGATTTAATGTGCCGTTAATTTTACTGCCAAACGCGCTGAGTGACAGGCCAGCAAGTTGGTAATTGCTGCCGGATATTTTAAGATTTGTATTTAAGTTTATG
>NVUS02000265.1 GCA_002402005.2 OCS116 cluster bacterium
GCCGCCATCAGCCTCAGCCTCAATCTGGCCGACAGCAATGACGCCAAACATTTCAAAAAACTCATCAATGCCATCCTAGGCAAAATCAACCGCGAACAAGATAAATTACGCTTTTTAACCCTCACACCAGAGCAAATGCTACCCAAATGGGTCGCTCAAAAATGGAAGAATTATTACGGCGAAGCCATCACATTGCAGCTGGCCAAAGCCTATAGCACCCAACCCAAAATGGATTTAAGCGTAAAATCCAACCCCGAGGATTGGGCAAGTAAACTCGATGCCACCCACATTGGCGACCTCACAATCCGGCTCAACAGCCGCCAAGGCTTCACTCAATTAGAGGGCTTTGCCGATGGTGAGTTCTGGGCGCAAGATGCCGCCGCCGCCATCGCCGTTAAATTATTCGATGATGTCAAAGGCAAAAATGTGCTCGACTTATGCGCCGCCCCCGGCGGCAAAACCATGCAATTGGCGGCCATGGGCGCACATGTTACCGCAATTGACATCAACAAAAATCGCATCAAACGCCTAGAAGAAAATCTTGAGCGCACAAAACTAACCGATAAAGTCACCATCATACAAGCCGACATCCGCAAATATGAACCCGATGTGCTACCCACCCATATCCTACTCGATGCCCCGTGCAGCGCCACTGGCACCATGCGCAAACATCCCGAAATCCTATTGCTAAAATCGCATGACGATGTCACCAAGCTCAAAAAAATCCAAGCCGAATTGCTCAACAAATGCATCGATATGGCTGCCCCCAACGCCCAGATCATCTATGTCACCTGTTCTCTAGAGCCCGAAGAAGGCGAAAAACAGATAGACAGCGTCCTCGGCCGCCGCCTAGATGTTGTTCTTGAACCAATCACTGAAGCCCAATTGGGTCTGATTGGCGAAACATCACAGCTCAAAATCAGCCCGAAAGGCTGGTTGCGTATCTTGCCCGATGTCGATGACGCCATAGGCGGAATGGATGGCTTTTTCATGGCAAAATTACGTAAAATATAAGTAAAATCACCTGCATAACTATCCACAACAGTAGCCCTAGCCTTGCAATGCCCATTATTGCTAGCTATGCTTAGTCTAGGTTATTATCACTCAAGGTTGTGCGGCGCAAATATGACATATTTTTCATTTTCTGAAAAAATAAAATTAGTCTATTTAGCCTTCACTTATTATATTCGCCATATAAAACAAAACATTACCCTATTTCATATACTCCGATGGCGCAAAGCCAAATCTCTACCAAATGCGGTTATTCATCAACCGGACGATTTTCATATCTCCGATCCAACCATTGCTGAAGACATTTATGATGGCCACATCTCCTTGGCCGGTCTAAGTTTCAACATTGGTGCCAATTCCCCATTCAGCGTCGTACCACCCAATCAAGATTGGTATGATGAGCTAATCTCATTCGGCTGGTTGCGCCATTTCAAAGCCCTAGAATCGCCCATCGCATTGTTGCAAGCCAAAGCCCTATTCATCGACTGGCTATATAATCAATATTTTCATAGCCGCACCAATTGGCGCGCTTCGGTCACCGCCAAACGCCTAATCGCCTTGCTATCATATCATTCCATTTTGATCGATGAGGGCGGCGAGATTAGCAGCCATACCTATTTCAAAACCATCGATCAGCACATTCAAATCCTGATCCGCACCTATAAAAACGCCAAACATAGCCAAGATAAGTTAGATGTTGCCATCGCTTTGTGTTTCGCCCAAAACTGTTTGGACAAAGCCTATAGTGACCGCTATATCGACAATCATTTCGAGGCCATGTTAGCCACTCAGCTAAACGAGCAAATCTTACCCGATGGCGGCCATATAAGCCGCAACCCCGATACGTTGCTAGAAATTATGCTCGATCTCATCCCGCTTAAAACCAGCTATACCGCCCAAAAATTACCCGTGCCGGTGGCGCTGCAAAATGCCATAGACCGCATCATTCCGGTGCTGCATTTCCTCTGTCATCCCGATGGCAATTTCATCCAATTTAACGGCGCTGGGCCAACCGATTGGGCAGCATTTCTAAGCGTATTCGATGCCGAAGGCGAAGGCTTTAACCCACCGACCCAAGCCCCACATAGTGGCTATTACCGGCTTTACGCGCCCAATTTACAAGTCACCATCGATGCCGGTGCCATGCCCGAAGCGCAATTCAGCACCAACGCCCATGCCGGGCCATTAGCGATTGAGATTTTCATCAGCGGCTACCGCATGGTGGTCAATTGCGGCGCAGCACCTAAATATGATTATAATTGGTTCACCACCACCCGCTCCACCGCCGCCCATTCCACTTTATGCGTTGATAATGAATCAACCGCCATCATCAAATTGCCCAATTGGTTGAGCAATCTGATCGGCAATCAAATATTTCATGGCCACACCAAAATGCCAGTCACCATTGGCAAAACCACATCTGGCCCCCAAGTTACCGCCAGCCATAATGGCTATGTGCGCGCCTTTGGCCTCATTCACAAACGCCAAATCACCCTCAGCGAAGATGGCGACCTCATTACCGGGCTGGATGATTTAGAACCCGCAACCCCCAATGCCAAACCCAGTGAACATAAACTCCCGTTCGACATTCGCTTTCATCTACACCCCGATGTCATGACCCAATCCTCACGTGATGGCCACAGCATTTTAATCACTCTGCCCAATCAAGAGACATGGCAATTTGTCTCAACCTTCGCCAGTTTCAGGCTCGAAGACAGTATTTATCTGGGCGAAGGCCATGAGAAGAAGAAAACCTCACAAATCGTCATTTCTGGCGAGGTCGAAGATTATGCCGAAGTCAAATGGCAATTCCGAAAAATTTAGCCAAAAAAATGTAGATAGACCGATATATTGGTGGCAAGCCACCATACAATATGTTACTTGAGCGCCAACAAATACTATAGACCAACTTGATCATCATAAAGGAATAGTTATGAACCTCCCTATCAAACGCGCACTTATCTCCCTGTCAAACAAAAATGGCCTGATCGAATTTGCCCAAAGTCTACACGATTTAGGTGTCGAATTACTTTCCACTGGCGGCACATCAAAAGCCATTGCCGATGCCGGCATCCCAGTTAAAGACGTGGCCGACATCACCAAATTCCCCGAAATGATGGACGGTCGAGTTAAAACTTTACATCCTGCCGTACATGGCGGTCTGCTTTCGTTGCGCGATAATGAGGCACATGTCAAAGCCCAACAAGACCATAACATTCCCAACATCGATCTGTTGGTCGTCAACCTTTACCCGTTCGAAGAAACCGTCGCCAAAGGTGGCGATTATGAAGATTGCGTCGAAAATATCGACATTGGTGGCCCAGCCATGATCCGCGCTGCCTCCAAAAACCACGGCTTCGTCACCGTAATTGTCGAAAATTCAGATTACCAAACCGTGCTCGATGAAATGGCCGCCAACAATGGCGCCACCACATTGGCGACCCGCAAAAAACTAGCCGCCAAGGCCTATGCCCGCACCGCAGCTTATGATGCCGCCATCTCTAACTGGTTTGCCGAACAATTAAACACCCCAACACCCGATTACCGCGCATTCGGTGGCAGCCTCAAACAAACATTACGCTATGGCGAAAACCCGCATCAAACCGCAGCTTTCTACGTCAATGGCGACAACCGCAAAGGCGTGGCAACGGCCACTCAACTGCAAGGCAAAGAGTTAAGCTTTAACAATATTAACGATACCGATGCTGCCTTCGAATTGGTTGCCGAATTCAACCCAGCCAAAACCAAAGCCGTGGCCATCATCAAACATGCCAACCCTTGCGGCGTGGCAACCGGCAATGATCTAGTGGCAACCTATAAAGCCGCCCTAAAATGCGATCCTGTATCCGCTTTTGGCGGCATCGTCGCGATGAATGATACAATCACCGCCGATCTAGCCACAGAAATCGTCAAAGTCTTCACCGAAGTCATCATCGCGCCGGCCGCGACAGAAGAAGCCAAAGCCATCATAGCCGCCAAAAAGAATTTGCGTTTATTGGTCACCGGCGGTCTACCCGATGCAAAATCCGAAGGCCTCAACATCCGCTCTGTAGCCGGCGGCCTACTCGTCCAATCCCGCGACAATGGCTGCGTAGATGATTTAGAGTTAAAAACCGTCACCAAACGTAGCCCCACAGATCAAGAAATGGCCGATATGAAATTGGCATTTAAAATCTGCAAACACGTTAAATCCAACGCGATTATCTACGTAAAAGACGGCGCAACCGTCGGCATTGGCGCTGGCCAAATGAGCCGCATCGATTCAACCCGCGTCGCCGCCCAAAAAGCCGTAGATGCCGCAGAAACCGCCGGCGAAAAAACCTCTTTGGTTAAAAACAGCGTCGTCGCATCAGATGCCTTCTTCCCCTTCGCCGATGGCCTCATTGCTGCAGCAGCAGCCGGCGCCACCGCCATAATCCAACCCGGCGGCAGCATGCGTGATGACGAAGTTATCGCCGCAGCCGACGAAGCTGGTTTGGCCATGGTGTTCACCGGCATGAGGCATTTCAAGCATTAAAAAGCTTTGCTTTTTATGCTTGAAACATTTTATATTTAGTCACTGCGTGCGCGGTCGCGCTTGTCTCAGCCTAGCGGCTTCGAACTCTTTTTCCATGATAAGCAGTATGGCACCAAACAACAAATTCTGAGTTTGCAGCGCGGCACCAAAACTCGGAGTGTCACCAGATTCTAGCTCACTAAGCGTAATGTAGTTAAGTTGGGTGGTGAATTGGCTTCCGATCAGCGGCTGAGTGGCTTAGCTA